>JALSPH010000242.1 GCA_026986055.1 Campylobacterales bacterium | reverse complement strand
ACATAGACTATAAACCAAAACGTCAAATAATCATCGACTATTTTGTACTTCGGAGTTAGGTTCTCCAGAACCTGAGCCAACTTTAGAGTTAGCGCAGGATTGAACCCTCTGAAAAAAAACCAAAACGTATCCGGCCCGCTTTTGACTTGCCGCCGGTATAGTGAGTATATAGAGTTTCAACTTGCCACTCAAAAACATATCAAATATATCGAATGGACTTCAGTACAGCTCACTTTACGCTTGGCTCTATCCTGTTTATTACCGCATATAGTGTCGGAAGGTAGTAGAGGTTCAGTATAGTACCCCATAGGAGTCCGAAACCTATGGAGACTGCTATGGGTTGAAGTATGACAGCCTGCCCCGTAGCGAAGAATATAAGAGTCGATAGTCCCAAAAAAGTGGTCAAAGAGGTGATGAGTATGGGTCTTAGTCTAAGCTTTGCCCTTTCGAAAAATGTTTTGCTCTCATGGGTTCCATGGAGAAAATCGAGCATAATTATGCCGTCGTTTATGACGACCCCGGCAAGGCCGAGTATCCCTATGATGGAAGCCATGGAGAGGTTCATGCCAAGCAGTATGTGTCCGGCCAGCGCTCCGAGAATGGAGAAGGGGATGACGGACATTACCATCAAAGCGTACTTGATCTTTGAAAATATGAGCAATAGGGATATGAGTATGAGAAAAAGAGCTATGACGGTAGCGCTCTTCATCTCTTTTGCAAGCTGTTCATTCTTCTCTTTTTCGCCGAGCAGAGTTACTTTCACACCGCTTTTTTCCACCTCTTCAAGAAGATGTGAAATGCGCTCTATCGCATCGTTTGCAGTTATTTTGTGCTTGTCCACCGAAGCGAAGACCGTTTTTACCGCCTCACCGTCACGCTTCTTTATCTGAGCGAAATCTCTGCTTTTTTCAAAATCAGCAACATCCGAAAGCTTGACATAGCCGCCGCTTTGAAGCGGGAGTTCGAACTCCATAAGCTCTGAAAGAGAGTCCTTTCTGAGATCTTCGGTCCTTATCTCCACGACCCCGTCGCTTCCGAAGGTCAAAGCTTGTCTGCGCTGAAGAAAGTATGCAGAAAGTATCCTTGCGACCTCCCCTTCGCTGAGGCCAAGCTTCTCTCCATACTCGTTAATCGCTATCTTGTACTCCATCTTGCCGTAGCGCAGATTGTCGCTGACTCCGGTGACTCCCTCTATCGCCAACAGAGCCCTCTTCACCCTTCTCATCTGCTTTACGACAAGATCCTCGTCATCTGCGCTGAAGTTGATCTTTATATCGTTTCGTATCACTCCGACATGCCTCTGCCTCACACCCAGCTCTTCAAAACCGTATCGCTCCCTGAAAGGCTCCACTATCTTCATTAGGGGCTGCGCGAGCTCGTAGGTTCTCTTCTCTCTCTTTTTCATAGGGTCGTTAAAATCGAAAGAGAGGTTGAATATGGGGTTGATATACCGGTTCACCCAGTCTCTATCTACCAAATCGTAAAGCTCCAGCGTGATATACAAAGAGCCGCTCTCCTTCTCGTTCTCGCCGCCAAGCGTGGTTCTCGAGCCGACTACGGCAGACACGGACTTCAGCCCAAGCTCATCTTTATGCTTTAAAATCTCCCTCTCCATCTCTTTGGCTATAGCGCCTGTCTTTTCTATGGGCGTATTGGAGTCGAGTTTTCCGGTGACATAGATGTAGTTGCTGTCAAAGCTCGGGAAAAATTGAAAATGGAGCGACTTGAGAAGTAGAGCCGTAGCGACGGGTATACCGATCAGAAAGATAAGAAGAAAACTCTTTTTGTACCGCACCATAAACATGAGCGAACGTTCATAAAGTCTAATCAAAGGCGTCCACTCTACGAGGTTTTTGCCCCTTTTCAAAAACTCTTTTGCATGAAGAGGCAGAAAGAGGAAGCTCTCAAGAAGAGAGCCTATCAGTACGGCGACCACTACGATCGGAATGAGTATGATAAAGTGGGATATTTCCCCGGATAGCATAAAGAGAGGTAGAAATGCCGCAACGGTGGTTACGGTAGCGAGAGTTACCGGCAGAACCATCTCTTTGAGCCCTTTCAGCACCGCCGTATGGCGCTCCAAACCCTCGTCTATGTAGCGCTGTATGTTTTCGGCCACCACTACCGCATCGTCCACCACTATTCCTATGACTATGAGCGCACCGAGCAAAGATACTATATTTATCGTATAGCCGGCGTAGTAGAGAAAAAGGAGTCCGATGGCGAAAGAGAATGGTATGCCGAGTGTTACTATAGCGGCTATTCTGAAGTTCACCAATAGGGCCATCGTTACAAAGATAAGCACGAGCCCTATAAGAATATTTGAGATGATTACGTCTAACCTCTTCTTTATAGGCCTGGAGGTGTCGTGGTAGATATTTACATATAGTTCTGGATGGATCTTTTTATAGTTTTCTACAAACCGATGCAGTTTTTTGGAGAGGGCTATCGCATCCCCTTTTGCATCTTTGTAGACTTTCAGAGAGACATTCTCCCTGCCGTTGAAAGATGATAGTGTAGAGGTTTTGGCCAACTCCCTCGTAACTTCCGCAACCTCTTCAAGGCGTATATAGCTGCCTCCCACTTTGACTATCGCCTTTTTCCACCCCTCTATGCTCCCTTTTCCGTGCACGGTGGATAGATAAACGAACTTTCCGGGCTCCTCTATGTCGCCAACTGGATAGATATAGGAGAGGTTTGAGATAGCGGCGGTGAACTCGGCCGGACTCAACCCATAGGCTTTAAGCGCCCTGGAGTCTACCTTTATGAGTATCTCTTCGTCGGAGTCGCCGTATATCTTCACTTCGGCGATATTTCCCATCTGCATTATCTTACGCTTCATCTCTTTTGCGGCTTCTACCAGAGAGTCTCTATTCAACTTGTCCGAAGATAACGATATCGAAAGAACATCCCTCTTTCTGGTAAGGTGAGTTGCTACCGGCTCGGTCATATCTGCAGGAAGGTACTGCCTGCTTGCGGCTATGGCATCTTTTACCTTGCTCAGGACATCTATGGGGTCCGCATCGTCGTTCAGAGTCAGAATAATGTCAAAGCGCCCCGGAACGATGACGGTTTCGGTAGTTTTTATACCGCTGATTCCCTCTATAGACTCCTCTATGTCGCGCACGGCCATCTTGTCGAGCATCTTGGCGCTCGAACCGGCATAGCCGCCGCTTACGCCTATCATATTGAGAGTCACTTCCGGAAACAGCTCTTTTGGTATCTCTCTGTAGGCGTTTATTCCCGCAATCAGGATAAATAGTAAAAGTACGTAATTTAGTCTTTTGTTGTTTATGAAATACTCGATAAAGCGCATGCGCTATTATGCCCAAAGATTGCAAATTTTTCATCCGAAAAGTCTCTGTCGATAGCGTAAAGTTGGATATAATCTCTTTTATGAATATAAACAGATACCTTGAACTTGGAAAAGTGAACACTCTAAAAGCGGTCAGAAGAAGCGACTACGGATATATCTTCGCATCGAGCGAAGAGAAAGAGGTGCTGCTGCCGAACCGTTACGTTACCGACGAGATCGAGCCCGGTACGACGATGGAACTCTTTCTCTACAAAGATAGCGAAGATCGCATAGTAGCTACAACCGAGAGACCTTCGGCGATGCTCGGAGAGTTCGCCGTAATGGAGGTAGTCGACGTTACCGACCATGGCGCTTTCGTGGAGTGGGGACTCCCCAAAGATCTTTTCGTACCGAAAAGCCGCCAACGCAGCAGGCTAAAAAAGGGAGAAAAGCACCTTATATATGTAGATTACGACGAAAAGTCCCACCGTCTAATAGGGGTGCAGAAAGTAGACAGACTCTTTGACCGTCAACCTCAAAAACTGAAACGAAACGAAGAGGTGGAGATTTTGCCTTTCGCTAAAACGGATCTCGGCTATAAAGTTCTTGTGAACGGTCGCTTTGAGGGGCTCGTTTTTCATTCTGAAATTTTCAGCCCCATTGAAATCGGCAAAAAAGAGAAAGGCTTTGTCAAAAAGGTTCGAGAGGACTCAAAAGTGGATATACTTTTGCGGCCTATCGGGAAAAAGAGTGACGAAGAGGCTGCAAAAAAGGTCTTGACCTACCTTGGCGCCAACAGAGGCATCATGCCTTTGAACTACAAGAGCACTCCCGAAAATATTCAAGAGCTCCTGGGGTTAAGTCGAAAAAATTTCAAGCGTGCCCTTACATATCTGATCGACAGAGGCAAGATAGAGGTTAAGGAGAACGGAACCTTTTTGAAAAAGGGGAAGAGGTGAGAGTAGATTTGCACAACCACACCAGACTTTGCAACCATGCCGAAGGAACTCTGGAGGAGTATGTCGAACAAGCGATTGCCCAAAAGATAGAAATTTTCGGTTTCAGCGACCACGCGCCTATGGATTTCGACCCCAGATATCGCATGGGATTTTCACAGATGAAAGAGTATGAAGAGGGGGTCAAAGAGGTTCGTAAAAAGTATGAGGGCCAGATAGATATCCGACTCGCTTACGAAGTGGATTACCTACCCGGGCATATAGACAAAAGAGTGCTTGAAGCGGATGTGGACTACCTCATAGGCTCGGTACACTTCATAGACAAATGGGGGTTCGACAACCCTGAGTTCATAGGAAAATATGAGGGTGCCGACATAGACGCCATATGGCAGGACTATTTCGATCTTGTAGAGCAGATGGCAAAAGGCGGGTTGTTCGATATAGTCGGTCACCTCGATCTTATAAAAGTTTTCAAGTATGTACCGAAAACCGATGTTCGCCTCATAGCTCAAAAGGCAATGGACGCCATAAAGAGAGCCGGCATGTCGATAGAGATAAACGCTGCCGGGTACCGCAAGCCGATAGGCGAACCCTACCCCTCAAGAGAGCTTCTTATCATGGCATATGAAAGGGGTATCCCGATAACTTTCGGTTCAGACGCACACAAGCCCGAGCAGGTTGGTTTCAAAAAAGATGAGATAGTTGAGTTCGCCAAGTCGGTCGGGTACACGGAAGCGGTCCACTACATAAAAAGAGAGAGAGCCTCGGTCAAACTCTGACCCTCTTGAGGCCAATCGGTGTCACATTTCGGCCCTCCTTTTCAATTGCCTCTTTTTTAATCAATCCTTTCACTTCCGCTTTACAGATTTTTTGTTACAATACCCGATATTCCAAAAATTCCCCAAGGAGAGACAATGGGTAAATTCGTAAACAATGTCGAAGAGTTCTTCAGATACTGCGCGGAAAACGACGTCAAATTCGTAGACCTCCGCTTTACAGATATAAAAGGTGCATGGCACCACCTCACATATCTTCTAAGCGCACTTGACAAAGATATGTTGACAAACGGTCTTCCGTTTGACGGAAGCTCCATCGAAGCGTGGCAGCCTATCAACAAGTCCGACATGATACTCAAGCCGGATATCGAAACTGCATTCCTGGACCCTTTCACTGCCGACCCGACCATCATCGTCTTCTGTGACGTATATGATATCTACAAAGGTCAAATGTACGAAAAATGCCCCCGCTCCATAGCGAAAAAAGCGCTTAAATACCTCGAAGAGTCCGGCGTGGGCGATGTTGCATACTTCGGTCCCGAAAATGAATTCTTCATCTTCGATGACGTTCAGATAAAAGATGAGATCAACGAATCTTACTACAGAGTAGACAGCGAAGAGGGTGAGTGGAACGACCCAAGCCGAAACGACGACTTCGGTAACATAGGCCACAGACCTCGTACAAAAGGGGGATATTTCCCTGTAGCACCAACCGACAGCATGGTCGATCTTCGTGCCGAGATGATGCAGGTTCTCGAAGAGGTAGGCCTTGAAGTGGTTCTCGGGCACCATGAAGTTGCGCAGGCCCAGGGTGAAATAGGTGTAAAATTCGGAACTCTCGTTGAAGCTGCAGACAACGTTCAAAAGTACAAGTATGTAGTACGCATGGTGGCTCACCTAAACGGCAAAACCGCTACTTTCATGCCCAAGCCGCTCTTTGGCGACAACGGTAACGGTATGCACGTACACCAGTCTATCTGGAAAGATGGCAAAAACCTCTTCTACAAAGAGGGCGAGTACGGAAATCTCAGCGAAACTGCAAGACACTATATGGGCGGCGTTTTGAAACACGCTCAAGCGGTTGCGGCATTCACCAACGCTTCGACAAACTCATACAAGCGCCTGATCCCCGGTTTCGAAGCGCCTTCAATCCTTACCTATTCAAGCCAGAACAGATCGGCATCTATCCGTATCCCATACGGCGCAGGCGAAAAAGCGACAAGAATCGAAACAAGATTCCCCGACAGCTCATCGTGCCCATATCTTGCATTTACCGCTCTGCTTCTTGCAGGCCTTGACGGAATCAAAAACAAATATGAGCCTGTAGGTCCGATGGATATCGACCTTTTCGAGCTCAGCCTCGACGAGATCCGCGAAAAAGGTATCCAGCAGATGCCTCACACACTTCGTGAAGCCGTGGAAGCTCTGATAAAAGATAACGACTTCCTCAAGCCTGTTATGACGGACGACTTTATCGATACATACAAAACATACAAGTTCGAAACTCAGATCTGGCCTGACGAGTCAAGACCTACCGCATTCGAATTCAAGACAACTTACTCCTGCTAAACCTTTCCGCGCCCTTTGGCGCGGAGATACCGCTCTATTGACACTCGTTCATACTCCGTTGACTGCATATTGACCCTCATAATGTAAAATTTGTACAAAAGTAAGGGAGGCTGAAAATGTCCATGAAACTCTTCGCGCTGATTTGCGCCGTGCTGCTTACCGTCGGGTCCGCTATGCAAAAAGATCCACAAAATCAAAAGCACCCGAAAGATGCTATTACCGCACCGACTAATACCCTTCATCCTTGATGCCGTGATTTCGTTCATAGGCAAGGCGGATTTTCGTAGGACTAGCCGTAGCTAATTCAAGAAAATCCAACGCAGTCATATGGGCGAAAGCACTGCACCCTTCGGGGAGAACGAGAAGATAAAGGGTATTAGTCGGTGTGGTAATAATATCTCAATTTTCAAGAAATAAGAGTATAATATGTTAATGACCCGATCCGAACAGACGCAAACAGTTTTAAAAGGCAGCGGTATGATAAATATCCTGATGATAGAGGACGATCTGGATATAAGCTCCCTTCTAACCAGATATCTCAGTCAATACGGAATGAAGGTAGAGAGTGTCGAAACACCTAAAGCGGCATTGAATGCGCTTGAACTCGACCATTACGATCTGATAATTCTAGATCTCACACTCCCTCAGATGGACGGCTTGGAGCTTTGCAAGCTGATAAGAAAAGAGTACGATACTCCCATAATCATCTCAAGCGCCAGAAGCGATCTGACAGACAAGATTATAGGACTCGAGTACGGCGCGGACGACTACCTTCCCAAACCCTACGAGCCCAGAGAACTGGTAGCCAGAGTCCAGAGCATTCTTCGCCGTTACCGACCTACACTACAGTCTAAAGGATCCGATTTCGAGCTT
>JALSPH010000241.1 GCA_026986055.1 Campylobacterales bacterium | reverse complement strand
CCTTACGTGCTTCGTTTTTGTCGGTATATGGGCCGACAAGCACTTTTTTGTAGGGCTTTCCGCTCTTCGTTCCCTCGACTATTATGTAGTTCAGGTTCTCTTTTTTTATCGATTCTAGAAACTTCTTGTCCGGCGGATATCTGAAGAATGCACCTACCTGTATATAGTACTCCCCTTTGGCAACCGCACTCTTTTTCGACTCTTTGGGCTCTTTTAGTGTCGGTTTAGGTATTGGCTGCCTCTTCTCTTTCTCTGCACTCTCGCTTTTTGGTTCAGGAACGGCTGCTTTAAGAGGAGCCGTTTCTACCTCTTCAACCTTTTCTCTCTCCTGCGGCGCACCCTTTTTCAACCTATCGATAACTTCATCTATCTTTTTGCCGCCCTCTTTCTCCTCCTCTATAGGAACCTGCTCGAAAAGGGGCTCTTTTGGTGAAGGGGCTTGTTCAGTGACCGGTTCCGGCGGAAGAATTACGGAGGATGTGGGGCTCTTTTGCTCCTGTATCAAACTCTTTGTTACCAGAATGATCAAAATAAGTACCAGCAGCAAAACGGCTGCGGCAAGCAGTATCTTTTTCAAACCGGACGGCTTTTTCGACTTGATGATCAAATTGTCGAGATCGTCTTGTTTCTCTTCCATGCTCTCTCCTTCCGTAGAGGTATAGTCTCTTTCGACTACATATGTTTGGACCAGGATGCTCCACGCTCTTTTGCAAATACCCTGTATGGGAGTATCAGTATATTATACTCTCTCGGCAGATCCGCAGATGGAAAGACTCTCCACTCTCTCGGCATTTTCGTGGCAAGCTTCGTAGAGAGCAATCTTCCAAGCTGATATGCTTCAGGGAGTGTCGTATGCCCCTTGTGTACGTAAAGATGCAGATGTCCCGGAGTCTTTGTCTCGTATGCCGTAAAATTCAAAAAACCCTCTTCTCTAAGAAGCAACTGCGCTCTGTGCCAGAATCTCTCTGGATTTCGTCCATTATAGTCAAAAACTATGTTTTCAACCTTATCGAAACGGTTTACAAGGTCGTGCGCTACCGTTATTTTTCCATCTCCATGATCGTTCATGACCGATCTTGTAAGAGGTTTGTCGATACGTTCGAATTTGTTGTAGAAGATTCGGCCGTTCATTTCGATCTTATTGACGATACTTGAGCGCTGCAGATAGTAGTGATCCGTTACGAACTTGATAAGATGTGTATCTACATTGTACATTTCTTTACCTTTGTGGGTGCCGGTGAAAGGCATACATCATCGATAGAAGAGATCTTTTCTCATTAAAAGATTCGATCGAGACAGAGTTAACCATCATATCAATATGTCGGACGATCGTAGATGACGAAGTTTCTTGCAAGTTTCGTCATTCTCTCTTTTATCTGCGCTTGCTTCTCTTCGTTTGTAATATCGTCGAGTACATCGCAGATGGCATTGGCTATCTCTTCGAACTCCGCCTCTTTCATACCTCTGGCCGTAAGTGCAGGCGAACCTATGCGTATACCGCTTGTAACGAAAGGGCTTCTCGTTTCACCCGGTACCGTATTTTTGTTTACGGTTATTCCGGCGCGACCGAGTGCGGCGTCCGCATCTTTTCCGCTGAAATCTTTGTTTAAAAAAGAGACAAGCACCAGATGGTTGTCGGTACCGCCGCTTACGACATCGTAGCCTCTTTTCATAAGTACGTCGGCAAGAATAGAGGCGTTCGCTTTAACCTGCCTTGCGTAAACCTTCCACGAATCGTCGAGGTTTTTGGCAAACCCCACCGCTTTGGCGGCGATCACGTGGACAAGAGGTCCGCCCTGAATGCCGGGAAAGATGGCACTGTTGATCTTTTTGGCCAACTCTTCGTCGTTTGTCATTATGAGTCCGCCGCGGGGGCCTCTGAGTGTCTTGTGGGTAGTGGTGGTGACTACGTCGCAGTGGGGGAAGGGACTTGGATGCTCACCAGCTACTACAAGGCCGGCTATATGTGCGATGTCGGCCAGCAGAAGCGCTCCGACGCTATCTGCTATCTCTTTGAATTTTGCAAAATCGATCTCTCTTGCATAAGCGCTCGCACCGCAAACGATCAGTTTCGGTTTTACGATCTGCGCTATGTCGGCAACTCTTTCGTAGTTGATGCGCCCATCCATCTCCACGCCATAGGTGAAGCTCTGGTAGTTTTTCCCCGAAAAGCTCACCTTCGCACCGTGGGTGAGGTGCCCGCCGTGGCTTAGGTCCATTCCTAAAATCTTATCTCCGGCTTTGAGCAAAGCGGCATATACGCCGCCGTTTGCCTGGCTTCCCGAGTGCGGTTGCACGTTTGCGAACTCGCATCCAAAAAGAAGCTTGGCTCTATCTATAGCAAGCTGCTCTATGGCGTCGGCATACTCGCATCCACCGTAGTAGCGCTTATATGGGTAACCTTCTGCGTACTTGTTGGTAAAGATACTGCCTTGTGCCTCCATAACTTCGGGAAAGGTGAAGTTTTCGCTCGCTATCATCTCCAGATGGTCGGTTTGGCGTTTCAGCTCGTTTTTTAAAATGTCGTAGACTATAGGGTCGTTTTGCTCTAGTATTGTCATTTCTCATCCTCGCTTTTGGTTTCTTCATCTTTTTTGGTTTGCTGCTTTTGCGGACGCATTGCAGGAAACAGGATCACATCTCGTATGGAGTGCTTGTCGGTAAGCAGCATGACAAGCCTGTCTATACCTATACCTTCGCCGGCGGTAGGCGGCATACCGTAGCCGAGCGCCTCTACATAATCTTCATCCATATGCATGGCCTCGTCGTCACTCTCTTTTTGTGCAGCCTGTGCTTTGAAGCGCTCATACTGATCGAGCGGGTCGTTAAGCTCGCTGAAACCGTTCGCTATCTCTTTTCCCGCTATGAAGAGTTCAAACCTTTCGGCGATTTCCGGGTTGTCGTCGCTTCTTCTTGCCAGAGGGCTAATATCTATCGGGAAGTGGGTCACGAAAGTGGGGTTTATCAGCTTATCTTCCACAAGTTCATCGAATAGCTCTCCCCAGAGTTGCCCTTTTGTCAAGCTCTCTTCGACCTCCACGCCTCTATCTTTCAGAAAACTTCTCATGGCATTAGGGTTTTCAAGCATCTTCTCATCTACTCCCCCGATCTGAACAAGGGCATCTTTGTAGGCTATGCGTTTGAAAGGTATAGAGAAGTCTATCTCATAATCTCCGTAAGGAAGCTTTTTAGGAAGCCCAAGCTCTTTGAAAAGATACTCGAAGAGCTTCTCCGTCAGCTCCATAAGATCTTCATACCTGTGGTATGCCCAATAGAACTCTATCATCGTAAATTCTGGGTTGTGGGTATGGTCCATACCCTCGTTTCTAAAGTTTCTGTTTATCTCAAAAACCGCTTCAAAACCGCCTACAATAAGACGTTTCAGGTATAGCTCCGGAGCTATACGAAGGTATCTGTCGACTCCAAGAGCGTTGTGATGCGTTACAAAGGGCCTTGCATTCGCACCGCCCGGTATCGGGTGCATCATCGGAGTTTCGACCTCCAGAAACCCGTGCTCTTCGAAAAACCTGCGAATCAGGCTCACAATTTTTGAGCGCATCAAAAAGGTCTCTTTGACATCCGGGTTCATTATCATATCGAGATAGCGCTTTCTGTATCTAAGCTCGATATCTTGAAGTCCGTGGAACTTCTCCGGCAGGGGGTTTATCGCTTTTGTAACGATCTCGAGGCGTTTGACATGCATGGTGAGCTCGCCCGTTCTCGTTATGAATGGATATCCGGTGGCAGCTATTATGTCGCCTACCTCTACCATCTTCTTAACGGTTTTGAACCATTCGTCCCCCAAGTCGTCTCTGCTGAAGTATATCTGCAAAATGCCGCTTTCATCTTCGATTTTTGCAAAAGCCGCCTTTCCCATCAGACGAAGAAACTTTATGCGTCCCGCAACGGTACAAATCTTATCTATCGCCTCTTTCTCTTCACTCTCCTTCAAGTATGAGAACTTTTCGAGAAACTCTCTGTTCGTGCACTCTTTGACGGCGCGATTTTGGTATGGGTTTATGCCCGCCTCTCTCAGCGCATTCGCCTTTTCTATCCTTAGTTTTCGGTACTGATCATCAAAAATCAATCTTATTTCCCTTTTCGTTAGAGATCATTCTCTCTCTTTTTTTTGGCACTCGGGGCAGATTCCGAAGATTTTCATAGAGTGGTCTTCCATTTTGAAGCCGAACTCTTTGGCGATCTTCTCCTGCCTCTTTTCTATGGCCTCGTCGTAAAATTCCAGAATTTTACCACAATTTGTACAAATGATGTGGTCGTGGTGCGCCTTGACTCCAAGTTCATACTTTTTGCCTTGTGTGCCAAAAGAGATGGAGGTTACGATACCAGCATTTTCAAGGAGTGAAAGTGTTCTGTAAATTGTCGCTATACCGGTATTCAGTTGCGGGTATTCACTCTTTATGAAACGGTAGAGCTCTTCGGGTGTGAAGTGGCCTGAATGGGTATATAGAGCATGTAAAATAGTTTCACGCTGCTTTGTGAACTTCAGATTGTTCGAGCGAAGAAGCTGCTTGAATTGCTGAAGAAGAGCTTCGTAAGGTATGAGCGGAGAGGTTGAGACAGGCTGGCTCTTTTTCATTCTACTCCTTTGGCTCTTTAGGAATCTGCTCTTTGATCATCTCGGCACCGTTTTTCACGGCAGCTTTCGCCCCA
This sequence comes from Campylobacterales bacterium, assembly GCA_026986055.1. Lineage (GTDB taxonomy): Bacteria > Campylobacterota > Campylobacteria > Campylobacterales > Hydrogenimonadaceae > Hydrogenimonas. Next base: position 2,807 of record JALSPH010000241.1, on the reverse strand, counting down.
TCCCCCAACGCACCCGCTTTTTCGGCAAGTTGGTCGGTATCTATGTGCACTATCATATCTCCGGTTTTTATAAAGAGAGGAAAAAGTAGACTCTTTTGGGTGAAGCTCGTCGTATTTTTTCTTACGATTTCGATGTTGGAGAGTGCGTAGACTATGACGGCTATGATGATGAAAACCTTTGCGGAAGCGAAAGTGAGTCCCAGAATTCTGTCCGCGATACCGAGTCCCGAGAGCGAAACGAGTTTTGCTACTATCACTCCCGCTATTACGCAACCTGTCCATATGAGTGCCAAAAGAGCAAGGAAGCCTATCATGCTAAGGGCCGATTGCGAGTCGATGTGGATTACATTTGCACCCAACCACTTGCCGAACTCCGTTGCAAAGAGCGAAGCGAGCCAGACACCGAGAACTATTCCGACAAGACCTGCAAGCTCTTTTATGAGACCGTTGAAAAGACCTTTGAGTCCTATAAGAACTATCAAAGAGCCTGTAACTATATCGAACCAGTTAAGATCCATCAACGCACCACCAGTCTATCTTTACCTTCATGTTTGGCTTGATATACAGCCGCATCGGCACGCTCGATCATACTCACCAGAGTATCCCCTTTCTGGTGAGAGGTCAGCCCCATGCTAAGAGTTATCCGTATGGTTTGTCCTTTATAGATGAGTTTGTTCTCTCTTACCAACTTCATAATGCGTTCGGCAACTTTTTTCGCATCCTCTTTTTCGGCACGGTTGAAGATGATGAGAAACTCCTCTCCTCCATATCTGTAGGCTCTGTCGTACTCTCTGATGGATAGTTTGAAGAGTTTCGCCAGCAGTATAAGAACCTTGTCTCCCGCAAGGTGACCGAAGGTATCGTTTATCTTTTTGAAGTCGTCTGCATCTATCATGAGAAGTGAGATGTTCAAGTTTCTCTGATTTGAGTGCTTTAGCAACTCTTTGGCATCTATCTCAAGCGCTTTTCTGTTGTAGAGCTTCGTCAAAGGGTCGATGTTGGACTGCTTCTGAAGCTCCTCTATTTCACTCTCCAGAGATTTTATCAGTTCGTTTGCTCGTTGCAGTTCGTTCAAAAGATCGCTTTGAAATGCCTCTATACGGTTTTTGAACTTGGGAATATCTATCTCTTCGCTGCTTTCGACGATATTTTCAATTTCGATAGTGTGGGTTTTGGTAATGTTTTGAAGGTTTGTATTCGACTCTTTGAAGGAGTCGATACTCTCTTTTGCAATATCTATACACTTTTTAGACTTTTTCTCATGTTCCGTTTCCAGATATTCGTCAAGGTATGTGGAGTAGCCCGACTTTCTTAGTCTGTCGAAAAATGTCTCTACGACATTTTTGATAATCTCGGCGGCATCGCCCGGTTCAACTCTTTTCTGGCTGATCGTCTCTTTGATCTCTTCGCAGCTCTTTTTGACTACGTCGCCAATGTTTTCTAAAGATGGCATAGGTTACTCCGCTTCATAAGTATATTTGTCGTATCTTTTTTCGAGGTTTTCCAAAATAGTTCATTATAAAATAATGAAGCTGAAACAAAGTTATACGAGTGGTTGATAAATATGGTGACATAGGAATTTGAATAGAAAGTTAACACTTTTTTATAAAAGATGCCTCCAAAACTTTACCGCAACCGGTCATATTGTTGCGGTAAAGTCCGATAAAGAGCGTTTCAGCGCTTGAGCTCTTTGAAAAACTCAGAGATCATAAATGCCATCTCAAGGGCCTGGTTTGCATTTAGTCTTGGGTCGCACTGTGTATGGTAGCGGCTTCCGAGAGCATCTACGGTTATGTTGCAGCTCTGGCTGCCGGTGCACTCCGTTACATCTTCTCCCGTCATCTCGAGGTGTATCCCGCCTGCAACCGTACCTTCTGCCGCGTGAATCTGAAAGAACTGTTTCACTTCGGAGAGGATATTGTTGAATTCACGGGTTTTGAAACCGTTTTCCGTTTTGAAGGTGTTTCCATGCATAGGGTCGCAGCTCCATACCACATTTTTGCCTTCAGACTTTATGCGTCTGAGCAGAGGCGGGAAGAGCTCTCCTATCTTATCTGCACCCATTCTTACTATGAAGGTAAGGCGCCCCGGGATATTTTCGGGGTTGAGTTTTTCGGTGAGCACTACAAGCTCATCCTCCGTCATACTGGGACCCACTTTTACGCCTACCGGATTGTTGATGCCTCTGAAGAACTCTATATGAGCACCGTTTGGATCTCTGGTTCTGTCGCCTATCCAGAGCATATGGGCAGAGCAGTCGTACCACTTTCCGGTCAGAGAGTCTATACGGGTGAGCGCCTCTTCGTAACCGAGAAGCAGAGCTTCATGTGAAGTGTAGAGCACCGTTTCGTGCAGTTGAGGCGTGTTTTGGGGAGTGATGCCGCATGCCGCTATGAACTGCATCGCCTGGGTTATCTTCTCCGCAAGCTCCTCGTAACGCTTTCCAAGTGCTCTATCTTTTACGAAGTCCAGGTTCCAGTTGTGAACTTTTGTAAGGTCTGCCATGCCGCCACGCGAGAAGGCTCTAAGCAGGTTCAGGGTGGCAGCGGACTGGTAGTAGGCTTTTATCAGTTTTTCCGGTCTCGCTTCCCTTGCATCGGGAGCGAAATCGGCTTCGTTGACGATGTCGCCCCTGTAGCTTGGAAGCTCCATATCGCCCTTTGCCTCCGTGTCGGAACTTCTGGGTTTCGCAAATTGTCCGGCGATTCTACCCACTTTTACTACAGGTTTTCCGCTGGAGTAGGTCATGACGACCGCCATCTGCATCATAACTTTGAAGAGGTTCTTTATGGTGTCTGCATTGAAAG
>JALSPH010000240.1 GCA_026986055.1 Campylobacterales bacterium | reverse complement strand
CTCGCCCTGATGACAGCTTCGCTCTTTATCTGCTTCACGCCGGAGACGATCACCCCATCGGCACCAAGAGCGTAGGCGGTACGAATTATGGCCCCTATGTTACCCACATCGGTCAAACCTGCAAGCACGACCAGAAAGTCGCTATCTTTGATCTCGTTGAAATCGGCATATCGATATGGCTTTACATCACAGAGCCACCCTTGATGGTTGCCGCCTCTAGCAAGCGCCTGAGCTTTTTTGGTGTCCACCTTCTCTATAGGCTTTTTAAGCTCTTTAATCTTCGCGAACTCTTTTTTGTCGATCTCTTTGGCGAGTATGAAGCGCTCTATAAGCTCCGGGTGCCGCTCCATGAGGGTTGCGCATATCTGTTTGCCGTAAATAATCATAAATCCATTTTATCCAAAATAATTTAAAAAATTGCCAAAAAGGGGCCTTGCCGTCATTTTTGGGTCATTTTATCGCCATTTTCTATCTTAGATATCAAGATTTTGTAGCACTCTTTCACCCCTAGACCGGTCGCTTTCGATAGCAGTTTGGCCTTCTGTTTCGGCGAGAGGTCGAGCTCCTCTATCTCTTTTTGCGTAAGCCTCTTATCTTCAGTTTCCCCCTCTCCTTTGGAGAGCACCACTACCCACTCTCCCTTCGAAAGTGCCCCGGTAATCTTTTCGGAAAGATCCTTGGCCACCCCTTTGAAGTAGCGCTCATGACGCTTGGTAATCTCTTTGGCGATAAAAAGCGTCCTGTCGGGTGCAAGCGAAGAGAGCTCTGCAAGAAGTTTCTCTATCCGGTGGGGAGCTTCGTAGAGTATGACGGCAAAGGGATAGCCAAGAAGCTTTTCAAGCTCGCTCTCACGCTGCTTTCCTTTGTGGGGCAAAAAACCGTAAAAAAGAAACTCTTTCTCTTTGAAGCCGCTTGCGGCATAAGCCGTAACGAAAGCGGTAGGTCCGGGCAAAACAGTATACTCGATACCCTCTTTTTGGCAAAACTCGACCAAAAGCGCTCCGGGGTCGCTGACGCAGGGCATTCCGGCATCGCTCATATAGACTACATTTTTTTCAAAAATTGTGGGCTCAAGGGAGGAGAGTACCCTCTCTTCGTTGTGGGAATGGAGAGATATGAATCTTTTGATATTGGACTTCAATCCGTGGCGCTCCTGAAGCAGTTTCAGAAGTTTTTTCGCTACACGGGTATCTTCGCAGAAGAGGATCTCCGCCTCCTCCAGCACCCTCATCGTTCGCAGAGTTATATCTTCGATATTTCCTATAGGGGTGGGAAGAAGCGTAAGCAATTAGAGAAAGAGGGCCTTTACTTGCCCAGTTTGTATTTGCTCTTGAATTTCTCGACGCGGCCGGTAGCGTCAACTATTTTTTCAGAACCTGTAAAGAACGGATGGCATGCGTTGCATATATCTATGCGCATTTCAGGTTTGTTCGAAAGTACCGTAAAGTGGTTTCCGCAGGCGCATGTTACACTGCACTCTACAAATTCAGGATGGATCCCTTTTTTCATTGCTTTTTCCTTGTGTATTGATTTGGCGTCACATACGACAGCGGCTTGCAAATATAACAAACCGCTGCTACTAGGGGGAGGGTTGAAATTATACTTTAAATAAAAAAAATTTGCAACTTTTTGTAGAAGTCCAAGGAGAGTACACTAACATGGTGCCCACTTAAA
>JALSPH010000239.1 GCA_026986055.1 Campylobacterales bacterium | reverse complement strand
GGCGGCGGCCGATACTCTGGCGGCGGCAAGAGTAGTGAAGTATGGCACATTGAAGCGCAATACAGCCTGCCTTATGAGCCTCGCATCATCTTTGCTCGCTTTGTTATCCGAAGTGTTCAAGACCACGTCGATTTCACCGTTTTTAAGCAGATCTTCGACATTCGGCCTGCCCTCGGAAATCTTCAAAACCACTTCAGACTCGACACCCGCTATTTCAAGTGCCTTTTGCGTACCGGAAGTGGCGACGATACGAAAACCGAGCTCACTGAACATCTTCCCTATAGCGCCGGCTTCCGATTTGTCGTGATCGGTCAAAGAGATAAAGATGGTTCCGGAAAGCGGAAGATGGTTTTTGCTGGCAAACTGGCTCTTTGCAAAACTCAAACCGAATGTCCTGCTTATTCCCATAACCTCTCCGGTAGACTTCATCTCCGGTCCCAGTATGAGGTCAGAACCTGCAAGTTTGCTGAAGGGAAAGACCGCCTCTTTTACGGCTATATGATTTTTCAACTTCGGCTTAAGAACGTTGCCGTCATCTTCCACTACACCGAACTTGTCGTAAAACTTCAGAGCCTCTCTCAAATCACCCTTTATCATAACGCGCGTAGCTACTTTGGCAAGAGGAACTCCGGTAGCTTTGGAGACGAAAGGTACCGTGCGGCTCGCCCTCGGATTCACCTCTATAAGGTATACTTCGTCTCTGAAGATGGCGTACTGAATATTCAAAAGTCCTTTTACTCCAAGCCCCAGAGCTATCGCTTTTGTCTGATTCTCCACATCTTTTACCAGCTTGTCGCTTATAGAGACTGTAGGCAAAGAGCATGCGCTGTCGCCCGAGTGAATTCCCGCCTCTTCTATATGCTGCATAATCGAGCCTATGTAAACATCCTTACCGTCGCTTATGGCATCTACATCGAGCTCTATGGCATGATCCAAAAATTTGTCTATCAAAACAGGAGACTCGTTGCTCACGCTTACCGCTTCATCCATATACTCTCTTAACTCGTCTTCGTTGTATACGGTACGCATAGCCCTGCCGCCGAGTACGTAGCTGGGCCTTACAAGAACCGGATAGCCTATACGTGAAGCTATGGCGAAAGCCTCCTCTTTAGTAAAAGCCGTACCGTTTTCAGGCTGTTTTAGCCCCAGCTCCTTGATGAAAGCGGAGAACTTCTCTCTATCTTCCGCTTCATCTATGACCTTCGCGCTAGTTCCCGCTATCTTTCCGCCTATGGAGGTTATCTTCTTTGCCAATTTAAGAGGCGTTTGTCCGCCGAAATGGACTATTATGCCGTCTGGACTCTCTTTCTCTATGACGTTTCTTACATGCTCGAAGTCGATAGGGTCGAAGTAGAGAATATCACTCGTGTCATAATCGGTAGAGACGGTTTCGGGGTTACAGTTGTACATTATGGAGGTTATCCCCATATCTTCGAGCGCGAAAGCTGCATGTACGCAGCAGTAGTCGAATTCGATCCCCTGCCCTATACGGTTCGGTCCCCCTCCGATTATCAGAACCTTTCTTTTTTCACTCTCCAAAGAGTCTTGCGCACCGTTTGCTTCGGGCAGCTTCGAGATGTTCGTAGAGGAGTAGAGATATGGCGTAAGCGCTTTGAACTCGGCTGCGCAGGTGTCGACTTCGTGGTACTCAAGCTCTATACCCATCTTTTTGCGAGCGGCATAGATGTCGTTCTCTCCAAGATCCATATTCTCTTTTTTATTTATAAGCTTCGCCAGCATCGCATCGCTGAAACCTGAAGCCTTCAAAAGCCTTAGCCTCTTTTCATCATGCAGAACGTTTATGTCGACACTCTTCTCCATCTCGACGATATCGTATATTTGACGCAAAAACCATGGGTCTATTCTGCTCAAATCGAAAACATCCTCTACCGAATACCCCTCCCTGAAAGCTTGGGCCACATATAGAAGCCTCTTTTCGTTAGGCCTTCTGATTTCACGTTTGAGCTTCTCGCCGTCACACGTCACGGGATCGAACCCGACAAGCCCCGTTTCAAGCGAGCATAGAGCCTTTTGCACGGACTCTTTGAAGGTTCTTCCTATCGCCATAACCTCACCCACACTCTTCATCGATGTAGTAAGCGTAGAGTCGGCCTGAGGGAACTTCTCGAAAGTGAATCGGGGAATTTTTGTAACTATATAGTCTATCACAGGCTCAAAGCTTGCCGGAGTTCCGGTGATGTCGTTTTTTATCTCGTCAAGCGTGAAACCGACTGCAAGAAGCGTAGCGACTTTCGCTATAGGGTAACCGGTAGCCTTTGAAGCGAGCGCAGAAGAGCGACTGACTCTTGGGTTCATCTCTATGACGATCATTCTGCCGGTTTTTGGGTTTACCGAAAACTGAACGTTGGAACCGCCCGTATCTACCCCTATTTCACGCAAAATCTTGAAACTTGCATCTCTCATGCGCTGATACTCTTTATCGGTAAGAGTCAAAGCGGGAGCCACCGTTATCGAGTCGCCCGTATGAACACCCATCGGGTCGAGGTTTTCGATGGAGCATACTATGATACAGTTGTCGGCTCTGTCTCGAATGACCTCCATCTCATACTCTTTCCACCCCAAAAGACTCTCTTCTATCAAAATCTCGCTTATAGGGCTGGCATCGAGACCGGCTCTGGCCAAAGCCTTGAACTCGTCTATGTTGTATGCGACGCCGCTTCCGCCGCCGGCAAGGGTGTAGGAGGCTCGGATGATAAGAGGAAAACCGATCTCTTCGGCCGCTGCCATAGCCTCCTCCATCGAGTATGCGTAGCGGCTTTTAGGCAGGTCCATCCCTATCTTTATCATCGCCTCTTTAAAAGCCTGTCTATCTTCGCCCTTTTTTATAGCTTCGGGATTCGCCCCCAAAAACTCCACACCTTCGAGCATCCCCTTTTCGTGCATACTCATAGCCACGTTCAAAGCGGTCTGGCCGCCCATCGTAGGCAAAATAGCGTCGACACCCTCTTTTTCGATGATTCTCGCTATTATCTCTTCGTTTATCGGCTCTATGTATGTTCTGTCCGCAAACTCCGGATCGGTCATTATCGTCGCCGGATTGGAGTTGATAAGTACGACTCGGTAACCAAGCTCCTTTAGAGTCTTGGCCGCCTGAGTGCCTGAGTAGTCGAATTCGCAAGCCTGGCCTATAACTATAGGGCCGGATCCGATCAGAAGTATAGTCTCAATATCGTCTCGTTTTGGCATAAAAGAGCGCTCCTTGGAGAAATTTTAATATTTTACTAAATTGGCTCTTATGAATCGCTTTCAAAGCCATTTTCAGCGGGAGATACGACCCATACAAGGTCAGGGTGGAGCGTATCGCCGTATAGTTCGATATAGGCGTTTTGAAAACCCTGCATCTTCTGTGTCGAAACGACTCTCCCGACCGGAATACCCGGAGGAAAGATTCTGTCGAGCCCGCTGGTTAGAACCTCATCCCCTCTATTCAGTTTCAGCCACTGGGGAATATACTTCACTACCATATGCCTCTCATCCAGTCCGGTAGCTATCCCGGGAGCACGTACTCTTCCGATATATACGGCGAAGGTGCACTCAGGATCGCCGGCAAGTATCATAAGAGGCCTCAACTTCTTCTCTACGACTATCCCTACCGCATATCCATCTTTTAAGACACCGTAGTTTTTCGCAGGATTGTAATTTTCGAAAGGAGCGAGCCAGAGTTGCTGAAAATTTCCTATCATCGCATAGCCTTCAGGTCTTACCGGCTCGTACGATGCGTTTGTATCGGGGCCCATTTTCAGAGCCTCTTTTATGTTGCGGTAGATTGCGGCATCGCTTCTGCATCGAAGAAGGGCTTTTTCAAGTAGCTGGTTCTCTTTTTCCAGTTTTGCAATACTCTCTTCCTGAAGAAAGTGTCTATCGAGCGAACTCTTTATATTGTCGGATATATCGAGGTATGCCGAGCGTATAATGGAACCGAATGCCGAAAAGATGTTTCTGATAGAAGGGGAGTAGAGAGATAGAAGTAATACGACCCCAAGAAGTATGAGGATCGTAAACTTACGGTTGAACCTATTCATACGATAGTTGCTGGAGAAGGTCTATCTCTTCCAGTGCACGTCCTGTTCCTTTCGCAACGGCCAACAGCGGCTCTTCGGCTACGTAGACCGGCAGCTTCACTATTTCGGATAGATATTTATCCAACATCCGTATGAGTGCTCCTCCGCCGGTCAGAACGATGCCGTTTTCTACAATGTCGCCTGCAAGATCGGGAGGAGTCTGCTCCAAAATATCCTTCAAAGCCTCCCCTATCTCGCGAAGCGGCTCTTTCATAGCTTCTCTCGCATCTTCGCTCGTAAGCTCTATGGAGCTGAGCAGTCCGCTCACCTGGTCCCGACCGTTGACCATCATCGTAAGCTCTTCATCGAGCGGAAGTGCACTTCCTATCTCTATCTTTATCTCTTCGGCTACACGATCTCCGATAAGGAGGTTATATTTGCGTTTTACATAGTCTGCAATCGCCTGGTCGATCTTGTCGCCGGCAGTTCTTATCGATTTGCTTATGACAAGCCCGCCCAAAGAGACCACACCTATCTCGGTAGTTCCGCCGCCTATATCGACTACAAGGTTACCGTGCGGTTCTTTGACGGGCAACCCCGCACCTATTGCGGCAGCCATAGGCTCTTCGATGAGAAAGACTTCACGGGCGCCGGCATTGAGCGCAGACTCCCTTACGGCCTTTCTCTCGACCTGAGTCAGTCCGAAAGGGACACATACGATGATACGAGGACGGATGAAACTCTTTCTGTGATGCGCCTTCTCTATAAAGTAGCGGATCATCTTTTCGGTTATATCGAAGTCGGCTATGACACCATCTTTCATCGGCCTGACGGCTCTGATGTTTCCAGGCGTTTTACCTACCATCTCTTTTGCCTCCTGGCCGACGGCCAGAACCTTTTCGCGCCCAAACTTATCCATCTGTATCGCTACGACGGAGGGCTCGTTTATGATGATTCCGTCACCTTTTACCAGTACCAGCGTGTTTGCCGTACCAAGGTCTATCGATAGGTCGTTGGAAAAAACACCGATCAGTTTGTTTAGAAACATTTATGCACTCTTTTTACTTTTTTTGACATATAGCGGTTTTGCGCCGCTCTTTACTACATCTTCGGTTATGACTATCTCATACCCGGCATATTCGGGAAGATCGAACATGATATCCACCATGATCTCCTCTATAATGGAACGAAGCCCTCTTGCGCCGGTCTTTCTTTCGATAGCCATCTGAGCGATAGCCTCCAAAGCCGCCGTCTCGAAAGTCAGCTCCACATCGTCTATCGCGAAGAGCTTTTTGTACTGTTTGACCAGAGCGTTTTTTGGTTCAGTCAGTATGCGGACCATATCCTCTTTCGATATCTCGTTAAGCACTGCGAGAACATGAAGGCGTCCTATAAGCTCAGGGATGAGGCCGTAGGAGACGAGGTCATCGACCTCCACTTCACTCAATATAGCCTCTTCGTCGTTTTTGGAGCGCTTCTCCTGGTCGAATCCCAGAACGTTTCCTCCAAGCCTCCTTTTGATAATGTCGGAAAGCCCGTCGAACGCTCCGCCGCATATAAAGAGTATATTTGAAGTATCTATCTGGATGAAATCCTGGTTCGGGTGTTTTCTTCCCCCTTTGGGCGGAATGTTGACGACGCTTCCTTCGATTATCTTCAAAAGGGCCTGCTGTACACCCTCGCCGGAAACATCTCTTGTGATGGAGCGGTTTTCGCTCATTCTCGATATCTTGTCAACCTCATCGACAAAGACTATCCCCTGCTCCGCTTTTTTTACATCTCCATCGGCAGCCTGAAGAAGCCTCGTCAATATGTTTTCAACATCTTCGCCTACGTAACCTGCTTCGGTCAGGCTTGTCGCATCCGCTATGGCTATGGGAACGTCCAAAAACTTCGCGATAGATTGTGCCATAAGCGTCTTCCCGCTTCCGGTAGGACCTATCAGCAAAACGTTCGATTTCGATATCTCCGTATCGTCATCCTCTATGCTTCCTTGTTTGAATATCCTTTTGTAGTGGTTGTAAACGGCTACGGAGAGAACCTTTTTGGCACGCTCCTGCCCTATGACGTACTGATCTAGCGCAGCTTTGAGCTCTTTGGGTGTAAGCAGCTCTTTGTCTACACTTTCGCTCTCCTCTTCAAGTTCACCGAAAAGAATTTTATAGGCGGAGACTACGCAATTTTTACATATATAGACTCCATTGCCTGCAAGAAGCGGATTATCCTGATTCTCTTTGGCGCCGCAGAAGCTGCAGTTTCTATTGTTCATCTTTTATCCTCTCATATGGAATGCCCCGCTTGGTCTCCAACACGAACCGGCACATCTTTTTTACTTCATCGCTCTTTGAACTCTTCAGAAGAGACTCGGCACTCTCTTTGAGAGGTTTTCCCCTCTCAAAGAGCTCCTTGTAGGCTACACGCAACTCGTTTACGATTTCACGGGGCAAATGTCTTCTAAGACCGGTCAGATTCAACCCTCTAAGGACCGCTCTGTTACCCTCGGCCAAACAGTAGGGAGGAATATCCTGACTGAGAGCCGAAGCCCCCGCTATCATCGCCATATCGCCTATCTTGACGAACTGGTGTATCGGAGTCATACCTCCTACCACCACACCGTCTCCGACTTCGACATGACCGGCCAAAGTAGCGGCGTTTGCAAATATACAGCGGTTGCCTATTATACAGTCGTGGGCTATATGGACATAACCCATCAGAAGGTTGTCGTCTCCGATCCTGGTAACTCCTCCGCCCCCTTCCGTTCCCGGATTGATAAGCGTAAATTCGCGAATAGTGTTTCTGTCGCCTATTATGAGCTTGACCTTTTCGCCGTGAAACTTCAGATCCTGAGGGATGGAGCCTACAACCGCATGTGAAAATATGCGGCAATCCTCTCCTATCTCCGTATCTCCATCTATTCTGGCACATTGGCCGATAACGGTGCGGTCGCCTATTTTGGCTTCGGAAGAGATGTAGGCGTAGGGGCCTATCTCTACACCCTCTCCTATTTCAGCCCCCTCCTCTACGATAGCAAGCGGTGAGATTTGTGCCATCACTTGTCCACTATCATAGCTTTAAGCTCGGCTTCGGCTACCAGTTTGTCATCTACATAGGCCTTACCGTCCAATACCCAGATAGGGCCTTTGTGCTTTATGACACCGAGTTTGTAGACGAGGCGATCACCCGGTCTTACGGGGTTTCTGAACTTGCACTTGTCTATACTCATAAAGTATACCACTTTGTCGGCAGTTCCGTTCTTTCCCTCTTCATCCAGACTCTCGAAAGCCAAAATGCCGCCGGCTTGGGCCATTCCCTCTATGATCATAACACCCGGATATATAGGGTGACCGGGAAAGTGACCTTCAAAAACCGGCTCGCTTATGGAGACATTTTTGTAAGCCTCGATAGATTTGCCCTCCTCGCACGCCGTTACGCGGTCGACAAGCAAAAAAGGGTATCTGTGGGGTAAAATCTTCTGTATCTGTACTACATCCATCATGATAAACGAATATCCTTAGGTTTAAATTCTCTTATTT
>JALSPH010000238.1 GCA_026986055.1 Campylobacterales bacterium | reverse complement strand
CCCGAAGGGTGCAGTGCTTTCGCCCATATGACTGCGTTGGATTTTCTTGAATTAGCTACGGCTAGTCCTGCGAAAATCCGCCTTGCCTATGAACGAAATCACGGCATCAAAGATAAAGGTTATTAGTCGGTGCGGTAATAAGGGAGTTTATATGATGGAAGATGAGTGGATCAGAATGGCTCTTCTTTTAGCCGTTGTCGTCGTTATGATAGTTATTTTGAAAGTGCCTAAAAAGAGGTGATTTGGGATGTGGGGGTTGGGATGTGGGGGTTGGGATTTAGGGGATAGGATGCAGGATTTGGGGGATAGGATGTAGGATGTAGGATTTGGGGGTTTGGGTGGGGGAGTGCCGAACTCCCCGCCTTTATGAGTGGTTCTCTTTTTTAGAAGCTTCTCTTGCTATCTGTTCGAACCACTTTATCGTCATTCGCACACCGGCTCCGCTTGCACCTGCCGGGTTGTAGCCCCACGGTTTCTCTACATATGCCGGGCCGGCTATGTCAAGGTGAAGCCATCTCTTTTTATACTCCTCCTCGATGAAGTGGTCCAGAAAGAGAGCTGCCGTTATAGCTCCGCCATATCTTGAGCTGCTTATGTTGCAGACATCCGCCACTTCGCTTTTTATCAGTTTTTTCAGGTATTTGTTGAACTGAAGCGTTCCCGTGAGCTCTCCTGCGTTCGTTGCCGCTTTGGAGAATGAGTGTTTCAAGGCTCTGTCGTGCCCCATTACACCGGTAGTGTACTCACCAAGAGCCACTACGCATGCGCCCGTAAGGGTTGCGAAGTCGAGCAAGTAGTCAGGCCCCACCTTCTCCTGGGCGTAGCATAGGCAGTCTGCCAGAACCAGTCTTCCCTCCGCGTCCGTATTTCTGATCTCTATAGTTTTGCCGTTTTTGGCTTTCAAGATGTCGTCCGGTTTGTAGGCGTTACCGCCTATCATGTTTTCCGTAGCACCTACTATACCGTGAACCTCTATGGGAAGGCCAAGGTCGCTCACCGCTTTCATTATGCCAAGCACCGCGCAAGCCCCGGCTTTGTCGGACTTCATCGTCACCATATATTCAGCAGGCTTGAGGCTTAGACCGCCGCTGTCGTATGTAAGCCCTTTTCCTACGAGTGCCACTTTAAATTTTGGATTTTCCGGTTTGTAGGCCAGGTGTATGAGCCTAGGCGGGTGTTCGCTTGCACGGCTCACGGCCAGAAAAGCTCCCATGTTTTCCGCTTCAAGAGCTTTTTCGTCGAGTACCGTACACTCCAGGCCGTTCTCCTCCGCAAGGGCTACCGCTTTGAGAGCGAGCATTTCCGGGGTCATGTCATCGGGCGGCATATTTACCAGGTTTCTTGTGTAGTTTGTAGCGTGCGCAACTTTCACGGCACTCTCTACATACCCTTTGGCCTTTTCGAAGTCGATCTCTTTGCCTTTGAAATCTTCATGGCAGATCGTAACTCTTTTGATAGGGTGTTTCGCCTTCTCGCTCTTGTAAAGGTCGAATTCGTAGTCTCCGAACACCATACCTTCCGCCATAGCTTTTACGTTTTGTGCCGAGCACTTTCCAAGGTATAGTCCGGTTTTCACACTTTCGACTTCCGTTTTTCTCAAGGCTCTGATCGCCGCTGCGAATGCACTTCTTATATCGTCGTGTTCAATGCTCTCGGATCCTACGTAGAGGCGTCTCGTTTCGGCAAGAAAGCAGACTTCGTCCTGCCCCCCTTTGAAACCTGCAAGCTTTAGCGTCTCTCTATCCTCCACCCAGTCGTGTTCCATATCTTTGGCGACAACACAGACGATCTCGACATCGGCCTTAATCTCACCTCTTTTAAGTTTTGTCAACTCTATTTGCACCTCTTCTCTCCTCTCTTTTCTTTAAAATATTATCTTCCATACGTTTGAAACCGTAAGTTATGCCAAATAGCAGAGCACCGGCCATAGGAATTGCAAAATACCAGTGCTCTTTGGCATACTCGAGAACCATGAGTATCTGCTCACCGAATATATATGCCAGAACTATGGTTATAGCAGCCCAAAGCTGGGCACTTAGAAAATTTATGAAAGCGAACTTTTTAGCGCTGTATCTTGTAAGCCCGATACTCATAGGTATGATGGTCCTGAAACCGTATAGGTAGCGCTGTATGAAGATGATGGGCCATCCATACTTTTTTAGAAGCAGGTGAGCTATGGCGAACTTTCTTCTATGTTTATGGAGATATTTGTGAATGAACTTCTTGTTATAACGTCCTATGTAGAAGTATATCTGGTCTCCTGTAAAGCCGCCGAGACCCGCTATGAAGATGGCAAGCCCCATATCCATATGTCCTGTATGGACCATAGTTCCGGCCATGATGAGCCCAAGCTCACCCTCCATCACGCTCCATATAAAAAGGATGATGTAGCCATACTGCTGAAGAGCCTCTATGAGAAACTGTTCCATCGCGCCTCAATCAATCGAAATGGAGCAGATCTTTTGCCTGGACCATATCTTTGTCGCCCCGTCCGGAGAGGTTGACTATGATGAGCGAGTTCTTGACTCTTTCAGGCTCCATCTTTTTAAGGTAGGCTATGGCGTGGGAGCTCTCGAAAGCGGGTATGATACCCTCCTTTTGGCTAAGCCACACGAATGCTTCAAGCGCCTCTTCGTCGGTGATGGAGTCGTATTCGGCGGCACCGATCTCTTTCAAATATGCGTGCTCAGGGCCGATACCCGGGTAGTCCAGACCCGCCGAGATTGAGTGTGCTTCCAGTATCTGGCCATCTTCATCTTGAAGCAGATAGCTCATCTGGCCGTGCAGTACGCCCGGGGAGCCTTTGGCGAGACTTGCGCCGTGCTTGTCGGTATCGAGTCCCAGACCTCCCGCCTCTATGCCTATGCAGGTAGTCTCTTTTTCCTCAAGAAAGTGTGCGAAGATCCCCATCGCGTTGCTGCCGCCGCCAATGCAAGCTATGACGTAGTCGGGCATCCTGTTTTGCGCTTTCAGTATCTGCGCCTTAGCTTCGTACCCTATGATAGCCTGGAAGTCTCTTACCATCATAGGGTAGGGGTGGGGACCCGCTACGGTGCCTATGATGTAGAAGGTGTCTCTGGCGTTTGTAACCCAGTGGCGTATAGCCTCGTTCATAGCATCTTTGAGGGTTTTGCTGCCGCTCCCTACCGCATGGACTTTGGCGCCGAGAAGCTTCATGCGAAAAACGTTGAGCTCCTGCCTTGCTACATCTTTCGCACCCATGAAAATTTCACACTCAAGACCCAAAAGCGCGGCGACTGTAGCGGTGGCTACTCCATGCTGGCCCGCGCCTGTTTCGGCAATGACTCTCTTTTTTCCGAGCCGTTTTGCGATGAGTGCTTGCAAAATAGTGTTGTTTACTTTGTGGGCACCCGTATGGTTGAGATCTTCTCTTTTGAGATATATTGTAGCGCCTATCTCGTCGGAGATGTTCTTGGCGTAGTAGAGGGGGCTTGGTCTGCCTACGTAGTGCTCCAGGTAGTAGTGCGCCTCTTCCCAGAATGTTTCGTCAAACCTTATCTTGGCATACGCCTCATCCAGCTCTTGCAAAACAGGCATAAGCGTTTCGGGTACGTAGCGGCCACCGAAGATGCCGAAGTGGCCAAGCTCGTCGGGGTCGAACTTCAGAGGCTTTGGAATATACATCAAACTACCTCCAGTACACTGTAGCATGGTGCAAGCTCATTAAGTTTGGCTTCCCCGTCAAGAAACTTCAGGTTTATGATGAAACAGGCTTCGACACACTCCGCCTCGGCATCTTTGATCAGTTTCGCCGCCGCCGCCGCCGTGCCTCCGGTAGCTATAAGATCGTCTATAAGCAGGACTTTAGCACCCTTTTTGCCGTTGAATGCGTCTATATGGATCTCCACTTCATCGAAACCGTACTCCAAAGCGTACTTTTCGGCTATAGTTGCAGAGGGGAGCTTACCTTTCTTGCGGACCGGAACGAAACCGATTCCAAGCTTCGCCGCAAGAGCCGCACCGAAAATGAAGCCCCGGCTCTCTATGCCGGCTATGTAGTCGAGTTCGTATGAGTCGTATCTGCTTGCAAGATGCTCCATAAGGAGGCTGTAGGCTTGCGGGTTGTTGAGCAGAGTCGTTATATCTTTGAAAAGAATTCCCGGTTTTGGAAAGTCCGGAACGTCTCTTATCGACTCCATCAGTAGATTTTTTTGGCTATCGCTTAAAACTTTCATTCCATTCCTCGTTACAGTAGTGCTTCTATGCGGGATTCAAGATCTTTGATCCTGCTTCTGAGCTTCTCGTTCTCTATACGGTACTGACTGTTTCTCTGTTTGACCGTCTTTATCTCTCTGCGAAGTTTGTTCATCTGGTCGTTAAGGATGTCTATGTTCCCAAGAGCTCTTTGGAGCTGGATCTGATACTTTCTGATAAGAACCTCCGCCTCTTTCAGCGTCAGTTTCATGACGTCGTTGTTTTTCTGCTCTTTTATCGTCAGATTTTGGAAGTAGAACATCTTTATGAGCAAAATTACGACAAGCACCAAAGAGACGGTTACGATAGACCACTCCCAAAACATCAGTGACTCTTTTGAATCGCCATGATCTTCTCGACCCGGCCGGCGTGTCTGCCCCCTTCGAACTCCGTGGAGCAGAAGGCATCTATCATCGACTCTATGACGCCGGGGCCCGAGACCCTTTCGCCGAAGCAGAGTATGTTTGCGTCGTTGTGGGCTCGCGCCATCTGAGCCGTGTAGTAGTCGTGGCAGTGGGCGGCTCTGATGCCGTCGATTTTGTTTGCGGCTATGCTCATACCTATACCGGTACCGCATATGAGAATACCGAAAGAGCCTGCATCCGATACGACGGCTCTTGAGACTTTTTCGGCATAGTCGGGGTAGTCTACCCTATCTGAACTCTCAGGGCCGAGGTCGATAACTTCGTGCCCCCTTTTTTCAAGCATCTCAATAACAAGACCCTTTACCGCAAAACCGGCGTGGTCGCTGCCGATATAGAATTTCATCTTTATCCTTTGTCTTGAAAAGTTATTGCATCAATTATACTTCAACAGAACTCAAAAAGAGATACAACCTAAACATCAACGCAACAAAAGGTCTATCATCCACATTGCAGGCATGAAAAACCACTGGCTAAGAGGTGTCGCTATGACGATTATCAGCAGTATCATTCCTATCGGTTCGATTTTGTTCAAAAGGTCGATTACAGGCTGCCATCTAAACTGCATGGAGATGTACCTGAGAGCGTTCGCACCGTCAAGCGGCGGAAAGGGCCAGAGGTTGAAGACTCCCAGAACGACGTTATAGATGACGCTGTACATCAAAAAGAGCCCTATGAAGGCTTCAAAAAGGGAGTTTGGCTGGGTGAAAAAACCAAGAACCAAAGATGCAGCCACGGCGAGCAGGAAGTTGTAGCTGACACCTGCGAGCGCCACCGCTACGGCCGCTTTATAGCCGCCGTTGTAGATGACGGTTCTAATATTTACCGGAACCGGTTTGGCCCATCCGAAAAGAAAGGGGGCTCCGCTTATATAAAGAAGAAGCGGCACCACTATCGTACCTATCGGGTCGACATGCACTATGGGGTTTATGCTGAGCCTTCCGGCATCTTTTGCCGTATCGTCGCCATATCTGTAGGCCACATATCCGTGCATGATCTCATGGCCTATAATCGCAACCATCAAGGAGAGTATGATCGCAGCTATTTTTAAAATATCGATCTCACTCCACATAGCGCGGCTTTTCTCTCTCCAGAGTCTCTATGTTTCTGCCTATTCTATCCCACCTTATAAGGTAGTTTTCATCCCAGCTGAAATATATGAACCAGGGCTTGCCGACTATGAGCCTGTATGGAACGGTTCCCCAAAATCGGCTGTCATTGGAGTGGTCGCGGTTGTCACCCATCATGAACCAGTGGTTCTCCTCTACCCGTATCGGACCGAACTCGAATATCTCCAGAGGCTGAAGGCCGTCCATTCTTACGTTGGGGTCGTTGTGGATGCCGGGGAACTCGTCACGATACGGATCTTTTACAAAGAGTGCACCCTCTATTTCTACTATCTTCTCTTTCGGGTAGTTGGCTACTATGTAGTCGTCCCCTTCATGTGGTCTGAGGTATAGAGATTTGTTGTGTATAAAGAGTATGTCTCCACCGACTGCGACACACCTTTTGACGTAATGGATCTTTTCGTTTCTCGGATATCTGAAGATCACTATATCTCCGCGTTTGGGCCCTTTCGCATCTATTATATGGCCGTCGCCGTCGCTATCGAACCATACCGGCACCTCTATCCACGGAATGTGAGGTACCGGTACTCCGTATGCGAACTTTTTGACGAAGAGGTGGTCTCCGATCAGAAGCGTATTCTTCATGGAGCCGCTTGGGATGACGAAAGCCTGGGCTACGAAGAAGATGACCATAAGGACGATTATGACCGTGCCGGTCCAGGTGTTTGAAAAGTGGTAGAGGCGAATGAGCCAGTGCGGTTTTTTTCTATTTAGATCTTCATTTTCCAAAGTCTCTTGGTTTGTACTCATGAGGCGCGCCTTTTGGCCGCTTTTATCGTATTGTCAAGAAGCATCGCTATAGTCATCGGGCCTACGCCTCCCGGTACGGGGGTGATGTAGCTGCACTTGGGCGCGACATTCTCGTAGTCGACATCACCGGTGAGAGTTCCGTCTTCGAGCCTGTTGATGCCTATATCTATGACTACGGCTCCATCTTTTACCATATCTTCGGTTATGAGTCCCGCTTTACCGACGCCGACTACGAGAATATCGGCTCTTTTTGTGTGTGAAGCGAGATCTTTCGTGTAGATGTGGCATACATCTACGGTAGCGAAAGCGTTCAGCAGGAGTGCCGCCATCGGCTTGCCCACTATGTTGCTGGCACCGACGATGCAGGCATCTTTACCTTTCGGGTCTATGCCGTAACTCTCAAGCATCTTCATAACTCCGAGCGGAGTGCAGGGAACGAACGAATCAAGCCCGGTCATGAGTCTGCCGAAGTTGTATGGGTGAAAGCCGTCTACATCTTTGTTCGGATCGATGAGTTCCAGAATTCTTGTCGTATCTATATGCTCAGGGAGCGGTAGCTGAACCAGTATACCGTCGATATTTGGGTTTTTGTTCATCATCAGTATAGTCTCTTCTATCTCGCTTTGGCTTATGGAAGAGGGCATTTCGTGGGTAATGGAGTAGATTCCGGCCTCTTTGCAGGCTTTGGCTTTCATCTTGACGTATGCGTGGCTTGCCGGGTCGTCGCCTACCAGTATCACTGCAAGCCCCGGTGTGATATTTCGCTCTATCTTTAGTGTCTCAACCTCTTTGGCTACCTGCGTACGAATTTGAGCAGCAAGTTTTTTGCCGTCGATAATCTGCATCTATCTGTCCTTATGACAATATTGGGTAGAATATTACCTAAAAGTTGATTAAAAGGCGGTAAGTGAAGTACATTCTACCTCTATTTTTGATTTCTGCGCTTTTTGCCGACGAGTCGTTCATAACCGAGGGCGAGTATGGGCAGATGCTCTACAACAACCCCAGAGGCATAGGCTGTATACATTGCCACGGTAAAAGAGGCGAGG
>JALSPH010000237.1 GCA_026986055.1 Campylobacterales bacterium | reverse complement strand
TGGTGTAGCGCCGGTCAATACCGTATCCCCCGCCCAGGCGATGGCTTTGGCAAAAAGAGCCGCGATTGCCGACGCATACCGGCAGCTTGGAGAAAAACTCTACGGGGTCAGAGTAGAGGGGCGCGATCTTATAAGAAACATGATGATAAGTCGCTCGACGGTTAGAACTCAGATAGACGCAATAATCAAAAATGCGAAAATCCTCGATACGAAGTTTAAAGATGGACTCTGCGAAGTGGAGATGGAAGTTACGCTAAACGGAAAAGAGTGGTACGCCAGGCTATCGCGCTGACACTGCTGCTAGCCGCTTCGAACGCGGCTCAGCACTACTACATTTACTACAAAGTAGTCACAAGCGGCCAGCTTGTCGTCGAAGAGTCTCTCAAAATTAGCGAAGCGATGACACCTTTTAAAGGGAAGCCAAAAACTCTCTGCACTTTTCAAACAGAGCAAAAAAACTTCAGAAATTGGGCCAAAAACAACAGCGCCAAACTTTCAGAGTGTCTCCTTTTTCACTCGGCAAACATAAAATCTTTCAATAGCTACGACTCATTTGTGCCGCAAAAAAATCTCGACATCCTCACAACTGCTATAGTTCCGATTCAAGTCGAGTTTAATGATGGATTGGTTACCATAAAGAAGATTCAATAAACCAGATACGGGTAGCCATAGATGAAAATTGCCATCGTCGAAGACGATATAAATATGCGAAAATCTTTAGAGATCGCCCTCGGCGATTACGACGAATTTGAGGTAAAGAGTTTCAGAAACGCGAAAGAGGCTCTAAAGAGGCTCGACGAAAGTTACGATCTCGTCATATCGGACATCACTATGCCCGGCATGAACGGCATAGAGTTCGTAGAGGCGCTTGAAGGGCGTTACGAAGTCATCATCATAACGGGAAACGCCACCCTTGGACGGGCTATCGAGTCGATACGACTGGGTGTAAACGACTTTCTGACAAAACCTTTTGAAGTAGAGACGCTTGTAGAGGCTATCAGGCGAAGCCAAAAAGCCAAAAGAAGAGTCAAAAATGAAAAAAGGGGCGCACCAAAACCACAAAACAGCCAACTCTTTTACGGAACCTCCGAAGCTTTGCAAAAGAGTCTGAGCCTGGCTAAAAAAGCTGCCAGAAGCGACGCCGCGGTTTTACTTCTGGGAGAGAGCGGTGTAGGAAAAGAGCTATTTGCAAAGACGATACATCAACACTCACCGAGAAACAGAGGCCCTTTTGTAGCCGTAAATATGGCTGCGATCCCGGAAAATCTCATCGAGAGCGAGCTTTTCGGTTTTGAAAAGGGCGCGTTTACCGACGCTATCGAAGCGAAGATGGGCAAGTTCGAAGCGGCCAACGGCGGCACCCTCTTTTTGGACGAGATTGCGGAGATGCCCTACCATCTGCAGGCAAAACTGCTTAGAGTTCTTCAGGAACGAATCGTACACAGACTCGGTTCCACAAAAGGGACCCCGATAGATGTACGAATAGTCGCCGCTACGAATGCCGACATAAAAGCGAAGATGCAAAATAGTGAGTTCAGAGAGGACCTCTACTACAGAATCGCGACTATTCCTGTGTTCATACCTCCGTTAAGGGAGCGAAAAGATGAGATCATACCGATAGCCGAAAAAACACTCGAAGATGTGGTGAAGAGATACGCTCTTGAAGAGAAGCTCTTCAGCGAGGAGGCGAAAGAGAAACTTCTAAGCTATGGGTGGCCCGGGAATATAAGAGAGCTTATAGCAGTGGTAGAAAGGGCCGCTATTTTAAGCGATGAAAACTCTATTAGCAGCGAAGATCTTTTTCTGGATGCACGTTTTTAAAATGGGCACCAACAAAATTGTGTTTAAGAGTGCTCTGAAAAATTGGACAATTCACTCAAGCAAGTGAAGTTTGTTGCTTCGCAAACGCTGGAAAACTTCCTAAAAATAGCTAAGCAAGCGCAATTTTTTAGCGGAAGTTTTTTAGCTCAAACATTCAAGCTATCGTTCATTGTCAATTTTTCAGAGGGTTCAATTCCCATCCAAGATCTCCTAATATAATTTTTTCTATATTTTGGATATAATCACGCAACTTTCTAAGCAAGGTATAGATCGATGCGTAAATTCAACGTTGCCGTAGTGGGTGCCTCCGGCGCCGTCGGCGAAGAGATGCTAAGAGTGATGGAGGAGGCGGAGTTTCCCGTCGCCAAACTTGTTCCGCTCGCAAGTGCAAGAAGTGCGGGCGGTACCGTGGAATACAAGGGTGAAGAGGTAACTATAAAAGAGTTGACCGAAACCATCTTCGAAGAGGAGGAGATCGACATAGCGCTTTTTAGCGCTGGCGGCTCCGTTTCGGCCAAATTCGCACCTTTCGCGGTAGAAGCGGGTGCAGTCGTCATAGACAACACAAGCCACTTCAGAATGGATCCTGAAGTGCCGCTCGTGGTCCCGGAAGTGAACCCCCAAGATATCGCCAAATGGCGCGAAAAAGGTATCATAGCCAACCCAAACTGCTCCACTATACAGATGGTTCAAGCCTTGAAACCGCTGCATGACGAGTACGGTATAGAACGTATAGATGTGAGCACTTACCAGGCCACTTCAGGTGCCGGTAAGAGTGCGATGGAGGAGCTTGTGCGACAGATGCAGGAGTTCTTCGCATTCAAACTCGATGAGAGCGAACATAACAAATTCCCTCACCAGATAGCTCTCAACGTCATCCCTCAAATAGATGTTTTCATGGAGAACGGATTCACGAAAGAGGAGATGAAGATGGTGGGTGAGACAAACAAGATCATGCACGACTCCATCGAAGTAGCCGCTACTTGCGTGCGCGTGCCGACTCTTAGGGGCCATGCAGAGAGCGTGACGGTCACCTGCAAAAAAGATGTAGATGCAGATGAAGCAAGAGAGGTTATCGCAAGGGGTGAGAATATTGTGGTAGTGGACGACCCCAAAAAGAGCCTCTACCCTATGCCTACACTCTGTGTCGAGAAGAACGAAACATTCGTGGGTAGAATAAGAAACGACATATATAGACCAAATATTCTCCATATGTTCGTAGTAGCCGACAATCTTCGCGTAGGTGCGGCCACCAATGCCGTCAGAATCGCCCAAAAATGGATAGAAATGGAGAGCGAATTATGAAACTACTTGAAACGATATTCGAGCATACGCTCTGGAATGGCCGGCTCTTTGTACTGTTAGCAGTTGTTTTCAGCCTTTTTGCTTCTATAATTCTCTTTATAGTTGCAAGTTTTGATATTTGGGGAATAGTGATAGAGACATTTAAAGTATACACATCTCACCACCACCCTGAACACTTTCACGAAAAACTCGTCGGTGTCATAATAGGAGCAGTCGACCTTTATCTTATAGCCATAGTGATGCTGATATTCAGTTTCGGTGTCTACGAGCTTTTCATTTCGAAGATCGACCCGGCTCACAAGACAGGCGCGTCAAAAATATTACAGATCGAATCACTCGATCAGCTAAAGGACAAACTAGCCAAAGTCATAGTCATGGTGCTTATTGTCACCTTCTTCAAAAAAGCGATGTACACATCCTTCGTAACACCTCTGGAAATGCTCTATTTCGCTATAGCGATCATGGCGCTCGGAGGAGCACTCTATTTACTACATAAAGGCAGCGGAAAATGATATTTGTAGATGCATGTTTCAACAAACCTACTCCATACACACCGGTATGGATGATGCGACAGGCCGGAAGATACCTTCCTGAATATATGGCGGTACGTCAAGAGGCGGGAGACTTTCTAAACCTATGCAAAGACCCTGAAAAGGCGGCGGAAGTGACTCTTCAACCTGTCGATATCATAGGCGTCGATGCGGCGATTCTTTTTAGCGACATACTTGTAATACCCCTTGAGATGGGAATGGACCTGAAGTTCGAGAAGGGGGAGGGTCCTGTCTTTTCAGACCCCATAAGAACGCAAAAGGACCTTGAAAGGTTGAAACCGAACGCGCACGAGCGCCTCACATATGTCTACGACACCATCAAGATCATAAGAGAGCGCCTGGCCGACGACAAAGCCCTCATAGGCTTCACCGGAGCACCTTGGACGCTTATAACATATATGATAGAGGGTCGCGGAACCAAAACATACAATATAGTCAAAAAGCTTATCTACACCGAACCTGAGCTTGTACACGCCCTTTTACGCGAAGTTACGGAAGTGGTCAAGCTCTATCTTGAAAAGCAGATAGAGGCGGGAGTGGATGTAGTACAGATATTCGACAGTTGGGCCGCCGCACTCGAGAAGCCGAAATATTTCGAGTTCAGCTGGAACTACATGAAAGAGGTTGCAAGCTATATCAAGAGTAAGTACCCTCATATTCCCATCATTATGTTCCCCAAAGGTATAGGCGCCTATCTTGACGATATAGACGGCGATTTCGATGTTTTCGGAGTAGACTGGGGAACTCCTATGGCATTGGCCAAAGAGAAGCTGGGAGATAGATATGTACTTCAAGGGAACATGGAGCCTTGCCGTCTCTACTCTAAAGAGGCTACAAAAGAGTGCGTGGAGTCACTCTATGAGACTATGCAAAACAGAGGACACATTTTCAACCTCGGCCACGGAATACTTCCCGATGTTCCGGTAGAAAATGCAAAATATTTCGTAGATCTCGTACATCGGATAACCAGGGAAAAGTGAGTACAAAATATAGAACTATCTTCGGCCCTATCCCATCGAGGCGCTTCGGTACCTCTTTGGGGATAGACCTGAGCCCCGGAAAAAAACAGTGCAACTACGACTGTCTCTACTGCGAACTTGCCGCATCCAAACCAGTTGAGACCATAGAGAATCCCCCATCCGTAGAGCTTGTGACAAAAGAGTTAAAAGAAGCACTTAAAGAGCACCCTGAAACCGAGGTTATAACCATCACCGCCAATGGGGAGCCCACACTTTACCCTTACCTCGAAGAGCTTATAGAAGAGATAGAGAGGCTAAAGGGTGAAAAAAAGAGTCTCATTCTATCGAACGCTTCGACGATACATCTGCCGCAAATTCAAAAAGCCCTCTTAAAGCTCGATATGGTGAAACTTTCACTCGACTGCGCTACTCCTGAGTGCTTCAGAAAGCTTGACAGACCGTTGAAATCGGTAGATCTATACAAAATCTTCGAAGGAATAAGAAGTTTCAAAAGAACCTATAAAGGGAGCCTGATATTGGAGATTTTGATGGTTCCCGGAATAAATACGACCGATGAAGAGATTGAAGCTCTAAACACTCTTCTTCCAACGCTTGGCGCCGACCGAATCGACATAGGTACAGTAGACCGCCCGCCGGCATACCCCATAGAACCTCTTGAATTCAAAGAGCTTTATGTAATAGCCAAAAAATTCGACTCTTCACTGCCCATTCACATAGCATCCCGCCGCAAGAGCGGTGGGGCAAAAGAGAGTTACACCGAAGAGGAGATAATCTCGACTCTTGCCAAAAGACCGCTAACATTGGACGAGATAGAGGCGCTTTTCGATAAAAATAGTCTAAAGCGCTTCAACGCACTTTTAAAAGAGGGAAAAATAGAGACCAAAGAGCTTGGCGGGCTTCTCTTTTACGGCACCGGTTTTTCGGGGCAGAAAGTAAAAAACTCTTGACAAAAAATGGCTTTTAGACTATAATTTCCGCCGTGATTAGCAAGTCACACCCTTTTGTGTTCCGGATTAGCTCAGCGGTAGAGTAGGTGGCTGTTAACCACTTGGTCGCTGGTTCGAATCCAGCATCCGGAGCCATTATGTTTACACTTCTTAATATTTCTCTTCTCACATAATCTGCAATTTTCATAATGAATTCATATTAATCTCATATAATATACTCGTTGCAGAAATATTTTTATCTATAAAGGAGAAACCATGCTAAAGCAATATTTTGCCGGAAGTGCACTTTTAGCATCACTGCTATTTTATACAGGATGTGGCGGCGGAGGCGATTCTACAACCTCTACTACAACCTACTCGACGGGAGTGTTTGTCGATGCTCCGGTTGCCAATCTGGATTATAACTGTAGCTCAGGCTCAACCGGTACTACAAATACAAAAGGAGAGTACCAGTATGCTGCAAATGGAGACAAATGTACATTCAAAGCTGGTAATGTTATCTTAGGTGAAGTCAACGCTTCAAAAATCGTTACGCCAAAAGATCTTTTCGGGCTTAACGACTTCAACGACACGAGAGTTATAAACTTGGCGGCTTTTCTATGGTCTTTGGATAGTGACAACAATGTAACTAACGGCATCCAAATAGACAAAACTTTGGTAAGCAAATTCGATACCAACATAACCGACCCGGATGATCTCTTTGACGATATCGAAGAGCTTTTCGAGCAGTTCTTCGATGATGATGAAAACTTTGCACAAGAGCTCAATGCCACTCTCCAAAATCCGACGACGATTTTAGCACATCTTGAAGATAGCGAGATGGAAGCTGAATATCTTTACGCATCGGATACATCTATGTTAGATATCGGCAGAAGCGATATCGAAAACAGAACTTTCACCATAATTGACGATGACAACTATACGACACTATCATTCTATAGCGATGGATCGGTAGAGTTCACGGGAGAGTTAGAAGACAGTTACGGCACATTTAACGGAAGCTGGACAATTTTGGAAAAATATCTAGTTATCAACTTAAGAGTAACCGGCTATAACGCTCCTTACCAAATTTATGCGGCGTTCCAAAGCCTGACAGATTCGGAAGCCAAATTTATCGCAATTACGCCCGACGGTCTCGATGCAGCAAGAGCGAGTGTTGCAGCCGTATCTATGCCAACTGCCACCACTTTGAGCTTTACACCGAAACCGATCACATTTAGCGATATCGCCAACAAGTCTCTTGAAGTTGAAGTTGAAGTTGGAAATTATTTAACTATAAATTTCATGCCTGACGGAACATACTCTCAAAGCGATGGAACTCAAGGATACTGGAGTGTAGTAGGTAACTACATAGTAACGCAAAATACCGACATCAACGGTCAAACCTATGTGTCTTACATAGCATTCGAAAACAATGCGACTCTTGAGACAAACTCCACATTCAGTGTTTATGGCTTCGACGATGAGGCGGGAGAGTATAGTGTTAAAGTTCTTGATGATCTAAATAGTACGCAACCTCAAAAAGCGTTTGACGATAGAGTGGCGATAAGCCATGAAAACTTCAGAGACAAACTCTTTACTTATGCTGATTCAAATATAAAATTTGCTTTCGAGTATGACGGTGAGTTCAAAATGTACAGCACAACTGACAACAGTGAAATCGCCGAAGGCGGCTGGACGATAGTAGACAACTATCTTGTGCTATCCGGAGCCTATAAAAGTACAGGCGAACCATTTGTAAAATTCATAGCCTTTACATCGGTAGGAAGTACTTCAGCCGACTTCATATCTTTAACAAAAGATGGCATAGTAGAGGGAAGCTTCTCTATCACAAACTACGAAGACTAATATAATTCAAGGAGAGTTTCTGCTCTCCTTGAATATCAACAATTAAACTATATTGTAAATCGAATGTAGAGTATTGATCTCATATCGAGTCGACTTCAACCGCATTTCTACA
>JALSPH010000236.1 GCA_026986055.1 Campylobacterales bacterium | reverse complement strand
CAGCCCGGTAGCGACTATCAGAAAGTCATATTTTATCTTTCCATTCTTAGCGGTCTCAACGCTGTTTGCATCCGGATCGAAAGCGAGCACTTCATCTTTTACCCATTTTACGCCGTCAGGCATCAAGTCGGCATTCGGCTTTTTGATATCCTCTTCATCATACAGCCCCGCCGCCATAAATACCTGGCCGGGCTGGTAAAGGTGTATATCGTTAGGGGCTATTATCGTGATTTCGGCATTTGATGCTGCTCGCCGGAGCCTTGCCGCCATTATCACTCCACCCGTTCCTCCGCCGACTATGACGATCTTAGCTTTTGCGTCACTGGAGGAGCCGCCTTTGTTCTCTTCGGCCATAAGAGGCGATCCGCCCATCATAGCCGCGGCACCGCCTATTCCCATAAGCTTCAGAGCGTCACGTCGGCTCAAACCCTCTTTTTCCAGAAGCTCTTCTATTACTTGAGCGCTTTGAATTAACTCTTTTTTATTCATAATATAACTCCTGATTGTGAATCACTTTAAATATTATATTATTCTATACTTAAATAAGATCTTATCCACAAGAAACTGTATCGATCTTTTGGAGTTGAACTCGTTTATCTGCAGAGAGCCGGAAAGAGAGATGCGATCTCCTCTCGAAACGGCTCTGTCGAACCCGAACCATACCGCCTGAAGCTCTCGTCCCCCCCTTCCGACAAGAAGTTTCAAATGGTTTCCGTCGGCGCCTATAGTTCTTGACTCCAATACCTCCACATCCTCCAAGAGAAATGCCGGACGGCCGTTCGACTCCCCATAGGGTTCAAACCGCTCCAGCAGCTCCATAAGCTCCCAATCGATCTCCGAAAGCGGCAGAACTCCAAGAAGATTCTCTTTCGGCAGGAAAAGGGAGGGGTCGAGCTTTTTGGCATATGAGCAGATCTTTTTTCTGAACCGCTCCAGATTCTCGACCGGAAGCGAGAGACCGGCTGCCATCTTGTGCCCTCCGAAACCGAAAAACTCCTCTTCACACGATTGCAGCAGAGAAAAAAGGTCCACCTCCCCGACGCTTCTGCCGCTACCTTTCGCACGTCCATCCTCTATCGAAAGAACTATAGCGGGCTTTTTAAATCGGTCGACGAGTCTTGAAGCGACTATACCGACGACACCTTCGTGCCACCCCTCCTTGGCTACCACTATGACAGGGTCGTCCGGATCGGCCATCTCAACAGCTTCCATCGTAGCTTCCGCCTCCGTAGCACGCCGCAAGCTGTTGAGCTCTTCGAGCTTCAGCCAGCCGCTACTCGCCTCGCTTAGAGTTTTGGCCCTTAGAAACTTCAAAGCGACAGCGGCATCCTCCATCCTGCCGGCGCTATTTATTCTCGGCGCTATCGAAAAGCCTATATCCATCGATCCGAAGCTGCTTTTGCCAAGATATGCCCTTACCGCTTCAAACGCAGGGCGCTTAGAGGTTGAGATCATTTCAAGCCCACGCTTTACTATAGGTCTGTTTATGGCGACAAGAGGCATTACGTCGGCAACTACCGCAACCGCAAGAAGGTCCAAAAAGCGAGACATCTTTATATCGACACCCAAAGCGCTCTTCAAAGCACCGACCAAAAACCATGCCACCTGCGCACCGCATATTTCCGGGTAGGGAAAAGCGCACTGCTCCTTTTTCGGATTGACTATGGCGTAAGCGTCCGGCAACTCTTCCGCAGTCGTATGGTGGTCGGTTATTATCAGGTCGATCCCGCGCCTTTTGCAGAGCTCGGCAGCTTCGAAAGCGGCTATACCGTTATCGACTGTTATGACAAGATCCGCCTCGACTCTCTCCAAAATGGAGGGGGAGAGGCCGTAACCGTCTCTGAAACGGTTCGGAATAATGCTTTTTACGGGAAAGTTTATCAGCTCGAAGAACTCCTCCATTATTGCGGTTGATACCACACCGTCGACGTCGTAGTCTCCAACTATAACGATGCGCTCTTTTTTATGCACGGCCTCGGCCACTCTTTCGGCGGCGCGCTCCATATCGTGAAGCGCAAAAGGGCTCGGAAGATCTTTGAGCTCTTTGAAGCCATCCTTAAAGCGGGCTGAAAGAAGCTCCTCTATTCTTCTTTTCGTGAGCCTTTCAAGCGCTTCAAGGCTGCTGCGACCTCTACTCATTCTCTAAGTTTTTCAGAGAAAGCGAAGCCTTTGCAAACGCAAGAATGGTAGGGTTCGGATTTTGGAGTCTGGAGGTGAATTCGGGATGGAACTGCACTCCCACGAACCACGGGTGCCCCTCCACCTCGACCGCTTCTATAAGCCCGTTCGATTCGCCGGAAACCGTCATACCGCCCTTTTCAAGCCTCTCTCTGTATGCTGGGTTCGCTTCGTATCTGTGGCGGTGTCGTTCGTAGATGATCTTTTTGCCTCCGTAGGCTTCGAAAAGCTTGCTGCCCTCTTTTATCTCGCAAGGGTACGCCCCAAGGCGCATGGTCCCTCCCAGAGGGCTCTTGTGAGTTCTTACCTGCTTTTGGCCGGAGTGGTCTATGAATTCGTCTATGAGATATATAACCGGATCTTTCGTCTCCGGGTCGAACTCGACGGAGTTGGCCCCCTCTATTTTCAAAACGTTTCTGGCGTACTCTATGAGGCTAAGCTGCATTCCAAGGCAAATACCAAGATATGGAATACCATTTTCCCTAGCGTGTCGTATGGCCTCGATTTTTCCCTCTACACCCCTTACGCCGAAACCTCCGGCTACAAGTATGCCGTCGACCTCTCCTATAGTCTCCTCTACACCCTTCTCCTCAATATCTTCACTGTCGACCCAGTGGATGTTGATTTTCGCATCGAGCGCGGCTCCGGCATGGATGAGCGCTTCCGTCAGAGATTTGTAGGACTCTTTGAGATTGAGATATTTCCCGACGAAGGCTATGGTTATCTCCTCCCTCGGAACGATGATGCGCTTGACAAGAATATCCCACTCCTCCATATTGGGCTCCGTCTCGGCCAGCCTGAACCTCTTTATAAGCGGGTGCATGATGCCATCTTTAAGAAAATTGAGAGGCACTTGGTAGATCGTAGGCGCATCCATACACTCTATGACGCTGTCCATATCTACGTCGCAGCTTACGGCTATCTTTCTTCTTAACTCTTTTGGAAGAGGCTTTTCGCATCTGGCTATTATCATATGGGGAGTGATACCGATGCGCCTCAACTCCTGCACGCTATGCTGAGTAGGCTTGGTCTTCAGCTCTCCAGCCGCCTGGATGTAAGGCACGAGAGTGACGTGAATGTTTATGACTCTGTCGCTTCCAAGCTCATGCTTTATCTGCCTTATCGTCTCGAGAAACGGAAGCCCCTCTATATCCCCGACGGTTCCGCCGAGCTCCACGATGAGGACATCTTTCCCTTTGCCAGCTTCATATATCCGCTGCTTTACCTCTCCTACGATATGGGGAACCACCTGTATCGTCTTGCCGAGATACTCCCCTTTGCGCTCCTTCGTCAAAACGGAGTGGTATATCTGCCCCGTGGTGAAGTTGTTCTTTTTACTCAAATCTACATTCAAAAAGCGCTCGTAATGGCCGAGGTCCAAGTCAGTCTCGGCACCGTCGGCCGTCACGAAAACTTCGCCATGCTCCAAAGGGCTCATCGTACCCGGGTCCATATTCAAGTACGGATCCATCTTCAAAATAGATACATCGAGCCCGGTCTGTTTCAAAAGAGTACCGACACTCGCCGCCGTTATCCCTTTACCGAGCGAGCTCAAAACTCCGCCGGTTACAAAAATATATTTGGTCATATCCGCCTCACCGTCATAGAAGATTTGTGAATTTTAACAAATGGGGGCTAAGAGAGCCCTTGAAAGCCGAAGGTTGTTTGTCGTTTAGCAAATAGGTACCTGTTTCAAAAGTGGCTTGCGAATCCTCAAAGAGGCGCCGTTTGGATCCGGCGCAATATCGTCCCAGTTAAAAACCGAGCCTGCAGCGCATAGCCTCCGCGACAAGACGTTTGGCCATCTCTTCGCTCTGGATGACAAGATGGTCGATTTTAAGGTCCTCCACCATCTGCGCCTCAGTATCCGTCTGCACTTTGACCACGATGTTGGCATTGGGCGCTACGCTGTTTAGAGCTTCGCAAATAAGTCTCAAGTGGTGGGGGTTGTCCACCGCGACTATAACGGCGGATGCTTTATCTACATCGAAGTTTCTCAAAACATCTTCGTTGGCGGCGTTTGCGAAGAAGATAGGCTCTCCCATCCTCTGCCCCAACTCCATACGGTGAATATCGTGTTCGAGTACGACATACTGCACCCCCTGCTTTTTCAACTCCTGCGAAACGTAACGCCCCAGAGGTCCGTAACCGCATACTACGACATGATCTTTGAAGCCTGTCGAGTGCAAGATGGGTTCAGGTTCGGGCTCTTTATAGAAAAAGTCCGCTATCGTACGGATGTTTGCAAGAACGAAAACGGAGAGTATCATCGAAAGGACGACTGCCGCCAAAAGTATCTGCACCGACTCCGGATCGAGCAGGTCGCTCGATGAGGCAAGGGCGAAAACGGCCAAAGAGAACTCACCCACCTGCGAAAGGGCGAGCGCCGTCTTTATGGCGACTCTGAAGCGCGTGAAAAAACGAAGGAAAAAGAGTATGACGAAAAACTTCACGATCATGATGACGAACGCGGCCGCTACGATCCAGCCTATGTTCTTGGAGACGACTGCAAGATCTATCTGCATTCCTACTGTAACGAAAAAGAGGCCAAGCAAAAGATCTCTAAAAGGAATCAACTCCGCCTCTATCTGGTACTTGTACTTCGTCTCCGCAAGCATCATACCGGCGAGAAAAGCTCCAAGGGAATAAGTGAAGCCAAAAAGGTGGGCAAGTTCGGCCGAACCTATGACCAGAAAAAGAACCGTTCCCATGAAAATTTCGGATGAGTCGGCTTTTATGATCCACCCGAGCAGCCACTCGAAAACATATTTTCCCAAAAGGTATATGATGACCCCGACTATGACCGCATCTATGGCGATAACCTGAAGCATTCCGGCTATATCGCTGCTTTGCGAGGAGAATATGGTGATCATAAGAAGTATCGGTATGACGGCCATATCCTGAAATATCAGAATTCCTACCGACTTCCTTCCGTAAGGAGCCTGTATCTGCCCTGTTTCGTTGAGGGTTTTAAGCACTATCGCGGTAGATGAGAGAGCCAGAGCGAAACCGGTTATGATGGCGCCTTCCATAGTCATCCCGTACCAGTAGGCGGCCAATCCGAAAATAAGTGCGCTTAGAAGAAGCTGCATAGAACCGAAAAGCAGTACCTCTTTGCGCATGGCCACAAGCTGCCTGAAAGAGAACTCCAGCCCTATCGTGAACATCAAAAAGACGATACCGAACTCGGCAATTTCGCCAAGCTCTTTAATATTGCCTTTGTGAAATCCGAATATTGCGGAGATCGCCACACCCGTAGCGATATACCCTATGATAGTAGGAATGCCGGCTCTTTTTAAGACCGAATTTATTGCCACTGCAATGAACATGGCGGTAAGAATGACGGTCATATAGGTCATAGGCACCCTTTTTTGGATTTATTATATCAGATTAGGTGAAAGAGCGTATCTAAAAATGAGAAAAGAGCACCCGCTAAAAGCGGGCCGAAAAAGAGCAGCCTAAAAAGCCTAGGAGGCCCTTTCACCCCTTTACGAGCGATTTTACCCAACTCTCCATAGCCTCGTTTGCCTGAGGGTTGGGAGCCTCCATGAAAAGAACCGTGAAAGAGTCCCCCCTGTCGCATACACCGATAGAGCGCGGGCGCACGGCCATAACCTCCGGTGTCGGCAGCTCTTTGCCAAAACAGAAAACGATGTTTTTGGCCTCTTTTATATCGGGAGCTATCTCGCCCTCTTTCAAAGAGGATGTATGGGCATAGTGGTCGAACGTCGCTATATATACGGCTACCGGATGTTCGTCGATTTTACTCTTCAAATACTCTATAATCTCATCCAAATTGGAAAACTTCGGCTCCTTTTTATCGAACTCTATCTCAAAAATGGGATACTTCTCTTTAAATATCTTCTGTCTCACTCTTTATACTCCTAAATGGGATGCTCTGAAAAATTGGAAAATTCACTCAGCGCCCTATAGCCCCGGAATTCTCGGAATTTTGTTTAGTTTCGAATTTTTGCAGTACCAGCCCCACCCCTTCTTGAGCCAGTGACCCACGATCGGCATAGGGATCATCCTGCCCCCTTTGTCGTCGCGATACACGAAAGCTGCACCGTCTCCGCTATCCATCACGCAAAGAATGTTCAGATGCTCGAGATACCCTTTGCGCTCGTCGTTCCCTTTGGCTATGGCATCTATGTTGAAAGCGACGTTTCTTGCCATAACCTCCGCTATATGCCCCTGTTTGGCGCGCCAATCGGGGCCGTCTATGGCGGCCGAGTCGCCTATCGCGAAGACGTTGTAAACTTCGGGAGACTCATCGTAGTCGTGAACCACTTCGCAGTAGTCGTTTATCTTCACAAGCCCCGCTTCATTCAGCGGCAGGTCGGAGTTTTTGAAGACCGGGTGTCCGCTGCCTGCCGGGATGAACATCGTAAAGTCGCTTTCGAGCCTGCTCTCATCTTCAAAGAGGATCCCACCCTCTTCGAACCTTTTTATCTTCTTGCCGAAATGCTTCTTTATGCCGAGTCTCTTGAAGTAGAGATCCATCATCTTCAGAGCCTGCGGCCCCATTCTCGCCCCCGGCTTCTCCATGGGAGCGAAGAAGGTGAGCTCGAAACGGTCTCGAACGCCAAGTTTTTTGAGGTGGTTGTGAACGTTGAAGAGAACCTCGAAAGCGGGCCCTCCCCTTACGTTGCTCGGATCTTTGGGGTTGCCGCCAAAGCCCATAGCGATCTTTCCGCCGCCCCTTGCGACCAGATCATCTATCCGATCTTTGATTTTCAAAGCCTCTTCCGGCTTTCCGCAGATAGAGAGGAAGTGCTCGCTTCCCTCATGTTTCACCTTTCCGCTACCTATGGCTATGATGAGGTATTCACATCTGTACTCGCCGCTTTTGCATACTACGCGCCTCTCTTTGGAGTAGATCTGCCGGACCTCGTCTATAATAAGCTCGAAGCCGTGAACCTCGCTCAACTCTTTGAGAGGTATACTCACATCCTCCATCGTCGCTTCACCTGTCGGTATCCAGATGGAGGTAGGGTATATGTAGAAAAAGTCGCGATTCGAAATAAGCGTGACCGCATACCCCTTTTTTCGAAGAAAGATTGCCGCTTCGACTCCAGCGAATCCTCCTCCAAGCACCAAAACCTTCTTCATCAATACCTCCTGATATCGGTAGGTACGGGCTGCTTCACTTCATCTACGCCCATATCCCAAAAATAGAGCCTGGCTATGGCGTATATTATACCTATTACAAGGCCGCTTATGATAGTCCACTTCACCCCGCGGCGGGTCTCTTCGCTGCCGGGTCCATCGTAGTCGTCTATCTGGCTCATCGTAGGTTCAGTATTCATACTATCTATCCCCCTCTCTTCTCTATCTATTTTGCTTATGTTTTTCCACCAAATCCCACCTGGGATAGACAAAGACCGTACGTCTTGTCACCGAAATCTTTT
>JALSPH010000235.1 GCA_026986055.1 Campylobacterales bacterium | reverse complement strand
GAGAAGGGTGAGGAGGGTGAGAAGGGTGAGAAGGGTGAGAAGGGTGAGAAGGGTGAGAAGGGTGAGAAGGGTGAGAAGGGTGAGAAGGGTGAGAAGGGTGAGAAGGCAAAAAACAAAAATAGTTTGTATATGATGGAAAAAGATCAAAAGAGTGAGCCTATAAGCGATATGGAGCTTAGAAAGTGGAACAAAGAGTTGAACAGACGCGGTATAAATACCCTTATGCTGCCGCTACAAAGTGATGGTGAAGGAGAGGTAGATGAGAAGAGCCCTTGGTAAGATAGCCCTTTTACTACTGGTACCGATATTGGCGCTTTCGGCTACGGTAAAGGTAACCGTAGACAAAGAGTCGGTCGTAAAAGGAGACACGGTAACATTTACTATAACCGCCAAAGGCGGCGATGTAAAGTTTCCTACGATAAAGTCGATAGGCGGCTTCCCGATTCTTGGCAGTGCCCAAAGTACCAATATCTCCATAATAAACGGCTCAATCTCCAAAGAGTACTCCAAAAGCTTCACATTCGCACCTATGCAGAGCGTGAAGATACCCTCATTTGAAGTAGAAGTCGATGGGAAGGTGCTAAAAACAAACCCTATAAAAGTTGAAGTTTTGCAAGCTCCCAAACCGACAGCCGCAAGCGGTGGGGAGAACTCTCTTGTTTTGAAGCTGAACAAAAGCAGCGCATACGTAGGAGAGCCGATAGAGCTAGAGATAACCATGCGTTACAGGAGAGACAAGAACTTTGTAGAAGCTCAACTTCAAAGGCCACAGTTTGCCAACTTCTGGATAAAGCAGTTGGGTGAACCAAAGGAGTTTAACGAGGGTCCGTATCGTGTAAAAAGATATAGATATCTCATATTCCCCCAAAAAGCGGGAGAGTATAAGCTGGGGCCCCTTACCGCTAAGTTTGCAAGACGCGTTTTAATGCAAAGCCCTCTTGCAAACGACCCGTTTTTCGATGACGACTTTTTCAACTCGATGTTTGCACGGCTTGAGTGGAAGAGCGTTGTCTCAAATGCTCCCGAGCTTCATGTCAAAGCTTTGCCTCCCGGAGTGCAGTTGTATGGGGAGTTTGATATAAGAGCCTTTGTAGATAAAAGGGAAGTGGATGCCAACAAGCCTTTACATCTTACGATAGAGGTGGAGGGTTTCGGAAATATAGATGATGTCAAAAAGTTTGAGCCCGATATTGCAGATGCGGTGGTTTACGCCGAAGAGCCGAAGATTGAAGCCTATATGGATGGCGATAGATACGCAGGAAAGGCGACTCAAAAGATAACCATCGTAGCCGACAGGAACTTCACGATTCCCTCTTTCGTTTTGAGGTACTTCGATAGCAAAAGGGGTGAAGTCGTTGAAAAAAGAACTGAGCCTATAGATATTGTCGTAAAAGGCGCAAAACCTTCAGTTAAACAAGAAAGCCTCGATAAAGGCGATACCGACACCGCTTTGAAAGCCGAACAAGAGAAAGAGAGCTCGCCGCCTACCGTAAGAGGTGAAGATGAAAAGAGAGGCTCTTTTTCGTGGCTCTACCTCATTTTCTCCTTTTTGGCAGGAGTCGGCATTACTCTTGTATGGGTGAATTTTAAAAGGTTTAAAATTAAGAGTGAAAGCGGGGAGTCGAGTATAGTCGATAGAGTAAAGAGGGCCAAAAACGACCGGCAGATACTCGAAATTTTGCTTCCATACGCAAAAAAGAGCGAATTTTTAAACAAAGTTATAAGAGATTTGGAAGATAACGTTTTTCAAAAAGGTAAGAAGAAGATCGATAAAAAAGCGATCATAGAGGAGTTGGAGGAGCTCGATATCTAAAAAAGGAGCATGTGTTCACATCTGTTTACAAATTGTTCGATTTCCGTTAATTACACTGCCGTATGATTCAAATGAGGTTATTGAACCGTTAAAAAAACACTTTCGGGTGCGGTAATAATCAAATTTTTCGATCATATTCGTCTCTCGACGGAAATCATAATCTTCAAGGATATGCAGGATGAGAACACTCTCGCTTTTCAAATATCTCATGGTCGCTTCAGCAACTCTTTTTGTTGCCGGGTGCGGCAGTGGAGGGGGCGACTCCGGTGCCGACGGCTCTTCGACAACTCTATACGGTATAGAGATAGATGCCAAACCCCTCTCTTACTCTCAGTATAAACTGGAACCCCTCTCGGACTCCGACTTCAATGGGCTCTCTACGGAGCAAAAATATAGTGTTGCCGTCAAACTTTACGCTACTCTCTTTTATGGAACAGGTTTCGATGGGTTGAACGGAAGTATCGAATCGGGAAGGTTCATATCGCAAACCCGTCAAATGTTCGACAGAAAAACCTCCGATTCGGAGATAGTCTCTGTCGAAAAGATGGTAGAAGAGTACGACTACGGCAACGGTACGAGAAAGATGCTCGCACATATGTATGCAAGGCTTTACCATATGAAACCCGGTAGCGCCTTTATGAACAGGTGGGCTGCATACGTATTGACTCAAACTATACTCTTTTCGCCTGCCTATGAGCTCGATACCGTTTATGGCGTGGATGCAGAGAACGTATATACCTCTTTGGTGATGGATTTCGACCAGGGTCTGAGCCTGAAATGGTCTACCTTCCTGCACATGATGAGCGACGAGAACTGGAGACGTTTCAGAAGTCCGGAAGATAACGGTCGGGAGATGATGGAGATATTTCTAGAAGATTTCAACGACGCTCACGTTCCACTTGCTGCAAAGACGCTTAAAAACCTGAGGTTGGATGAAGATTCGAATACGCTTGTTATGAACCTGAATGTCAATACCGAGCCTATAACCAATCTCTTTCCGGATATGGAGATAGTCGATGCAACGGACTTCTACAGCGCTATTGTCAAACATCCCGACTTCCTTCCGACGATCAGCAGCAGACTGGTAGAAATTTATTTTCCAAACTTCAGTGAAGCTAAAAAGAGAGATATCGTAGAAAAGCTTGTAGCCAGCAATCCGACCTCATGGGTAGATCTGCTGAAAGAGATCGTATATTCGAAAGCCTATCTGCTCGAGTCTAGAAAGCCTAGATCTTTCGAAGAGTCCTTCTTCGCGGTTGCAAAAGCTATCGGCTGGAATCCCCACAGACACTCTTTCTACAATATAGCCAGAAACCTCGAAAATATGCATCAGGCGAGTATGCGATATAAGCTGGGAAGAAAGGTAGAGACGCCGCTCGATTCCCAATCTTTCGCATGGTTTCACAAGACGATACGTGAAAACGTCATGATAAACTCCGAAAACAACTCATCTTTCAAATCCTGGGACGACGGTTGGCCCAGGGACGGGATATTTGCCGATATGCCTGAGGAGCTCTTCAGCGATACCGAGCTGGATGATAAAGATGAGTGGAAGGTCAACGAACAAAGACGTGCCGAATATATAGTGACCCACCTGTTTGTTCCGGTCGCCGGACGAAGCCCCAAGAGTGAAGAGATGGAGTTTTTGACTAGTCTTATAGATAGAGACGACTACAACGCTACAAGTTTCAGAAACTTCGGTGGGTACGATCTTTACGGCAATAACAAACCTGAGGATGATTTGAGAGAGCGCGGATACTTCGCTGCACTTGTCCTTGACTATCTTTCGAGAGTCAGCTCGGTTTATGAATTTGAAGAAGTGAAATAGAGAGGAATGTAATGAAAAAAGAGATTTATCGAAATAACCATATCGACAGAAGATCATTTCTCAAAGGGGTAGGAGCGATGGGTTTGGCATCTGCCATGCCTTTTACGCTCAAAGGTGCCGGTATCGACTTCGAGAGTGTCGGCTTCGACAGCTCCATATACGAGCGTAACAACCCTCAAACCATTATCGTCTATCTTTATGGTGGGCCTTCCGAGCTTGCCGGTAACCTCACCAATCTCGACGAAATCAATGAAAAGAGTCAGAATCCATACCCGTTGAACGAATTTACTATGACGCCCAACGGCATGTGGAGAGAGGCCGGCGGTGAGATAATGGAGAGGCTTATCTCAAGCGGAGATATGAACCTTTTCAGGACATGTTACAGAACTGTGGACAACAGCAAAGCTCACGGTGAGTGCACCTCTCAGGCTCAGAGAGGAAAAGATACGGTCGGAGGTGCCGGAATTATCGCAAATCTCGCTGCGGTTTTGCACAATGGCGGTGTCATAACAGAGCCTACCGGAGAGAGTGACGTAGGCAAAAGTATCCCTTTTGTGACGATGGAGGGGGAGTCGACCTTCTTCAGTGAAGATGAGCTCGATCTTGCAACATTTTTAAAACCTGTCGCTTTCGGAACCGGTTCTAACAACCCATACAAAAGAAGAGGGTGGTACAACGACTATAAAATAAACAGAGAGACGAACAGTACACTGGGAAGTTATTTCGACCGGTTAGCACAGAAGTACAACACACGAGGCAAAATCCGAGATGTTTTTGAAAGAAGGGTGACGCTGGAGAGATTCGCGGAAGAGATTCACAATATAGATCTTCCCGAAGGTGTCACATACCCTTCCAACAACACTTTTGCCGATAGAATGAAGCTTGCCATGAACCTGCTTATAAGCAACGAACATACGAAGGTTGTAAGTATGGGAAGTCCGGGACTCGGCGGGTGGGACGACCACTCAAGAGCTCTTGAAGAGTATCCCCGGAGAATGACAAGATTGATGGAAGCGGTGGAGGCTGCCATAAACCATATGAAAGCAGTAGGCAAAAACAATATAAATATCGTCGTTTTCGGAGAGTTTGGGAGAAACGTCAGTTACAACAACTCCAACGGATGGGATCACGGCAACAACCAAAATGTATACTGGTTCGGAGGGCGTGACTATATGAACCATCTCGGTATCGTAGGTGAAACAGGCATAACAGG
The DNA here is from genome assembly GCA_026986055.1 of Campylobacterales bacterium. Classification (GTDB taxonomy): domain Bacteria; phylum Campylobacterota; class Campylobacteria; order Campylobacterales; family Hydrogenimonadaceae; genus Hydrogenimonas. The sequence continues at coordinate 2,742 of JALSPH010000235.1, read as the reverse complement.
TTCCGCCGGACGTCTCTTTACTCAGCCCAAAAATATCGGTGTTTCCAACGAATCCTATAACTTTCAGGTATTCAGTATAGCTGCCACGATATACAGAATGTACGGTATACGGAATCCCGAAGCTTTGACTCACGGCAACGGAGCGATTCGGGACCTTCTCTCTTGAGACTTCGCTGAGGCTACTTCCTAAGGGTAGCCTTGAGCCTATTCGGGTTTGAGAAGAGCCCAAGCGCCTCTTCGGCACTTTTACAAACGATATCGGATACAAGCAGCGCTCCCGTGGAACACCCTTCGCTACCCAACAGAGCTATACCGATCTTTGCGGCTTTCAACATCTCTATATCGTTGTTTCCGTTGCCGAGTGCCGCACACCTCTCGCTTCCAAGAGATCTTATATACTCACCCTTTTCGGCAGTATGATCTGCCGATTTAAGAACTTTTATGGTAACGGGCAGACCTTTCGCTTGAGACTCGACGCTTCCGAAGGTATCTGCCGTAATCAGATGGATGGTAAAGCTCTTTGAGAGGGTTTTGAAGATTTCGACAACCTCTTTGACTAAAAGGCCATCTTCCGCCACTGTACCGTTAAAGTCGCATACAATGTGATCTATCTCTATTTTCCCGAACCCCGGAATATCTACCATATGAATAACCTTTATCTGAGGTGCTATAATAGTGACGACAGTATACAGGAATGGATTTTAAAATGGAAAATATAAAACTGACCGAATATAGCCATGGGGCCGGTTGCGGATGTAAAATATCTCCGATGCTTCTCGAAGAGATATTGAAAAGCGGTGTAGCGGTGAGCGACTATCCATCTTTGCTGGTCGGGAACGACAAAAAGGATGATGCGGCAGCATTCGACTTGGGCGACGGTACGTCGGTTCTTTCGACTACCGATTTTTTCATGCCGATAGTGGATGACCCGTTCACTTTCGGAAAGATAGCGGCTACTAACGCCATAAGCGATATCTACGCCATGGGTGGACGTCCGTTGATGGCCATCTCTATATTTGGCTGGCCCATAGAGAAGCTTCCTGCCGAAGTGGGCAAAGAGGTGATAGAAGGGGGCCGGTCGGTATGTGAAGAGGCGGGCATACCGTTGGCAGGTGGCCACTCCATAGACTCTCCGGAACCTATATTCGGCCTTGCGGTAACCGGAAGGGTCAAAAACTCCAACCTTATGCGCAACGACACGGCCGAAGAGGGGTGCGATATCTACCTCACGAAGCCTCTCGGCATTGGCATATTGACTACAGCCCAAAAGCAGAAAAAGATAGAGGGAGAAGATATTGTGCCTGCCATAGAAGCGATGACGACTCTCAATTTACCGGGTGCAGACTTTGCATCTTTGGATTCCGTAGTAGCGATGACCGACGTTACCGGTTTCGGGCTTCTTGGACATCTTGTGGAGATTTGTGAAGCCAGCGGAGTCTCGGCAAGAGTGGAGTTTGAAAATGTTCCATTGCTTCCAAAGGTGCACAAATATAGACAGATGGGGTGCATCCCGGGAGGCGCGAGAAAGAACTTCAAGAGTTACGGCCATAAAATCTCGCCTATGAGTCAACCACAAAGGGAGATATTGTGCGATGCCCAAACTTCCGGCGGACTTTTGGTCGTCGTGAAAAAAGATGGACGTGAGGAGTTTCTGGAGGTTGCAAAAGGGTATGGGCTCGATTTGAAGCCTATCGGCGAAACTCTAAAAAAGAGCTCTTACACCGTAGAGGTTGTGTAGTTGAATGAGTTTTTCGAAGATTTCCGTGCTATCGTGCTTCAGAGGCCTCCTCTTATAGATGTAAGAGCTCCCGTCGAGTTTCACAAAGGGGCATTTCCCAATGCGGTCAACCTCCCTCTGATGAACGATGTAGAGCGCGAACTCGTCGGCATACGCTATAAAGAGTTTGGAAATGCCGAGGCTCTGAAACTGGGGCATGAGCTTGTAAGCGGAAAAAAGAGGCAGATGCGTATAGAGGCTTGGTGCGATTTCAAAAAGAGAAATCCGGATGCCATTTTGTACTGTTTCAGAGGAGGGCAGCGTTCTGAAATAGCTCAAAAATGGATGGCAGAAGCGGGCTGCGATATTTTGCGTTTAAGAGGCGGTTACAAAGCCTTCAGACACTATCTTCTGGAGGAGATCGAACGCATAGGATCGCTTTTGAACCCATTCGTGCTGGGAGGCAGGACCGGGTCCGGAAAAACAAGGCTTCTAAATAGTATTCAAAGGTCCGTAGACCTTGAAGCTCTTTCTAACCATAGAGGTTCCGCTTTCGGAAGAAGAACCACACCGCAGCCTACGCAGATATCTTTCGAGAATGCTCTTGCTTACGAACTCGTGAATCTTACCCGTGAAGAGAACTATACCGCTATTTTTGAGGATGAGGGGAGAAACATCGGAAGGCTCTACCTTCCCCAGACCATTTTTGAGCATATGGAGAGTGCGCCGCTTGTAGTTTTGGATACACCTATGGATGAGCGGGTCGAGATAACTTTTGAAGAGTATGTTGTCTCTTCGCAGCAAGATTATGAAAAACTATCGATCGAAGATCCTTTGAGGAGGTGGTACGAAGAGATTGCCGAGTCGATGGAACGTATAAAAAGGCGCCTTGGAGGAGAGCGTTACAAAATAGCGTTTGAACTTCTGGATAAAGCGTACCAAGAGCAGATAAGAGGTTTGGGAAATGAAGGGCATAAAAGGTGGATAGAGTATCTTTTGAGAGAGTACTACGACCCGATGTACGA
>JALSPH010000234.1 GCA_026986055.1 Campylobacterales bacterium | reverse complement strand
TGGCGATGAAGCGCGCTTCGTCGGGATCTTTGAAGTGAGGAGATTTGTGAAGAACCTTTACAAGCTTCTCTATCTGCTCCTCTATCCGTTCATCGTAATAGAGTTTGTTCTTCGGCTTTTCGCTACCGTATGTCTTTATGATCTGATCGACTATTTCGTCGACCCCTCTGTGCTCCTTGGCTGAAGTTAGAATTACAGGAATTCCGAGCAGCTCTTCAAGCTTCTCCTTGTCCACTCTTCCGCCCTGCTTTTCAACCTCGTCTATCATATTGACGACAAGTATCATCTTCTTCTGCATATCCATAAGCTGAAACGTAAAAATTAGGTTTCTTGAGAGAGTGTTTGCATCGACTACGTTGACTATAAGGTCGTAATCTTCGTTGTAGAGAAACTTTTTAGCCACCTGCTCTTCTGGCGTATAGGCATTCAAAGAGTAGATACCGGGGAGGTCCACTATCTCTATTTCATAACCATCCTTTTGGATGAAAACCTCTTTTTTCTCGACCGTAACGCCGGAAAAGTTACCCACATGGAGCCGAGCTCCTGTCATGGAGTTTATTATGGATGATTTACCTACATTTGGCTGTCCCGCCAACGCAACCTTTATCTTCTTCACCCGCAACTCCCTTTAGGTTCCATAAAGATCGACGCCGCCTCCTCTTCACGCAGAGCTATTTTGGTTCCGTCACTCTCCACTTCCCACGTCTGCTTAGCCAAAGTATGATCCAAAATCTTTATCTCGCTCCCTTTGGCAAGACCCAAAGAGAAGAGTCTCCCCTTTATGGGGTCTTTCGCTTTTATCTTGACTATTCGGCCTTCACAACCTATAGTGCACTCCGTCAAAGGTTTCACCTTAAAGTGCCTCCATAACTTTTTCGGTGATTATAGAGCAAACCTCTCTTTTTGTCAATAGTGTTGATAATCATTCTCATTCTACTCTCTCATATACTACTTCCATCCGTTCAAGAGAGTTTATGGTAAACGGATGTAGAATTTCTCAAATTTTGGATGGAGATAGGATGTCGAAATTTATAAAATCGTTAGCGATTATATTTTTACTTCTGTTTGCACTAAACGTTGGGGCAGAGGAGTTCGAGTACAGCGACGATATAGAGGCCAAAGAGGCTATGCGTATGGTAGAGAAAGAGGGAGCTTTGATCATAGATGTAAGGGACCCTGTCGAATTTTTGTATGCAGGCCATGCGGTAGGTTCGGTCAACATTCCAATCTTCTTCGTACGCATAGATATTCCGCCTATTCAAACACGCCTGAAAGTTGCGGAAGTAGAGAGTAAAAAGGGGAAGGCGATCCATGTAAAGAAGACATACCGCCCGATGATGGATGAGAACGAAAAGTTTGTCGAAGAGGTAAAAAAAGCGGTCGGCGGCAACCTTGAAAAACCTGTTATCCTAATGTGCAGAAGCGGTGAAAGGTCGGTGTATGCCGCCAACAAATTGGCCAAAAACGGTTTCGAAAACGTCTATAATCTGGAGGGTGGGTTCATCTTCGACTGGAGAGCCGAAGGTCTGCCTTCAGGCGGCGAGTAGTGGCGCTCGATCGTTTATAATCCATTTTTCAGCGTTACTATTTTGAATACGAAAGGTAGCAATTCAACAACTCACAACTCTTAACTCTTAACTCTCAACTCTTAACTCTCAACTCTCAACTCTCAACTCTTAACCAAAACCACCCCCGCTTCCATATGGGGAGTGTATGGGAACTGGTCGAAAAGTGCACCCCTCTTTACGCTATGAGTCCTGCTCAACTCTTCAAGATCCCTTGCTAGCGTTTGGGGGTTACATGATATGTATATGATAGTCTTAAACATCGAAGCGAGACTCCTGGTGGCCTCATCCAGGCCGGATCTCGGCGGGTCTACAAGCAGAGTTTTAAGATCGTAAGATTGCAGATCGACACCCTTTAGACGGTTGAACTCTCTTTTGCCCAAAAGAGCTTCCGTAAACTCTTCGCTGCTCATCCTTACGAAAGTTATATTTTCCACGCCGTTGATAGCGCAGTTTTCGAGCGCTGCATGTATGGAACGTTTGGAAATCTCGGTCGCAAGAGCTTTTTCAAAGAGTGTGGAGAGCGGTATCGTGAAGTTTCCGGCACCGGCATAAAGCTCGCAAAAGTCTCCCTCGCCAAACTCCTTCGCGCCATCCATCGCCCACTCTATCATCTTTTCGTTGATTCCGGTATTTGGCTGGGTGAAACTCTGCTCGTAGTGTCTGTAGCTGTACTCCTTTGCACAAACCGTAAGGGTTTCGGTGACATACTCGCTACTTACGACAATCTTCTGCTTTCTGCTTCGCCCTATAACCCTGATATCTAGCATCTTTTCAAGCTCTTTAGCCCTCTTTTGCCACTCATCCTCCAGCCTGCGATGGTAGAGCATAGTTACAAGAACCTCATCCGTGGATGTAGATAGAAACTCGACCCCAAAAAGCCTCTTTCCAAGCTCCTCGTCACCTTGTACTATATCAAGAAGCCTCCACATCCTCTTTCTGATAGGCAGAGATACCATGGGGCACTCTTGAAGCTTGACATACCTCTTTTTGTCCAAGTGACGCATAGCGTAAAAGAGCCCATCTTCATCACGATAAATCTTGTACTCGGCTCTCGCTCTGTAAGCCTCCCTCTCAGATGCGAAAGGAGATATTTCACCGTCGTAAAACGGGGAGAGAAGTGAAGATAGTTTTTGAAGCTTCTTTTCAAGCTGCTCCTCATAAGTCGATTCATAAATTGAGCAGCTTCCGCACTCGCCGAAGTGTCTGCATATCATTTGAAACTCTCCACCAGATTCCCGACGAGTAGATGCCATCCATCGACGAGAACGAATATAAGTATCTTGAAGGGTAAAGATATCATAACGGGCGGCAGCATCATCATACCCATACTCATCAGAACGGAGCTTACGACCATATCTATGACAAGAAATGGAAGAAATATCAAAAAGCCTATCTCGAATGCCGTTTTTAGCTCACTTATCATAAAGGCCGGAAGCAGAGCGGTCAAAGAGACATCGGCTTCCGTTTTCGGGTTTTCGAGCCCCCTTATGCGATAAAATAGTGCAAGGTCGGCTTCTCTGGTGTTTCTGAGCATGAAAGATTTGAACGGCTTTACCGTCTCTTCGAAAGCCACTTCGTAACCTATCTTTTTATCCATATAGGGTTTGATTCCCTTCTCGTAAGCCTCTTTACCCATCGGTTCCATTATAAAAAGAGTTATCACAAGAGCCAAAGAGACAAGAAGTTGCGTAGGAGGAGTCTGTTGTGTTCCAAGAGCCTGCCTTAAAAAGGCGAACACTACTATCAGCCGTATGAAACTCGTCATCACTAGCACAAGTGATGGAGCCAGAACCAAAAGAGTGAGAATTATGACTATATTGAGAGTGTTCACGAGATCTTTCGGCTCCGCAGGGGCGGAGAGCGAAAGGTTTACCGTAGGTATGTCGACTGCGGCGACAAGCGGCAGCGCTAAAAAGAGGAGAAAAAAGTATAGCGTTCTATGCATCTTTAAGGTGCGGCCGGCTCTTTTGCATCCAAAATTCCTTTTCTTGCACTCTTCTCGAGTTCCGGTTCGTTCGAGAAGAAGTAAAGATCTACTCGCCTGTTTTTGGCACGCCCCTCCGGCGTAGCGTTCGTCGCGACCGGTTTGTACTCCGCATTTCCGCAAGCGGAGAGCCGCTTCGGATCGACTCCGTCTCTAATGAGCTCTTTTACCACCGAAACCGCCCGGGCTGCCGAAAGCTCCCAGTTGTCGCGGTATGGGCTCCCGGCTCCGGGAGGAACGTTGTCGGTATGCCCTCTGACGTTTACCAGCAGCGTATTTGGGAGCTTGCTTATTATCATGGCGATTCTTTTCAGGAATAGTATAGCATCCATATTGTCAATTTTAGCTTCACCCGGTTTAAAAAGAAGCTCTGCGGGAAGCCTTAGAAGAAAACCCTTCTCCGACTCCTCCAAAACTGCCGGAGTGGCACCCTGGCTCATCATTATCTCGTTCATCTCATCTTTGAGAGATTGAAGCTGCATCATCATCTTGCTTATTTGGTTGTCCATCTGCGGCTGAGACTGCTGGGAAGTCTGGATTTCGGTAGGTGAAGTGGCTGCCGCACCCCCTCCGGTACCGCTCTCCATGCGTCTCTCTTCAAGCTCTGAGCGCTCTCCCCCTTCAAGCACCGAAAGTGCCCCGGCCAAAGAGCCGATCGCCTCTTCAAGTTTTTTGGCATCCATAGTAGACATCGAAAGAAGGAGAACGAAAAAGCATAGGAGCAGGCTCATCAAGTCTCCGAAGGCGGCAAGCCACCCCGGCAAACATTTGGGACACTCCGGACACTTCTGCTTAGCCATTACTCACTACCTACTCGAACTGACTAACCCGCTCGTTCGGCGGAAGGAACGAAAGAAGTTTGGCTTCAAGAGTTCTTGGGTTGTCCCCTGCTTGTATAGACATAATACCTTCGAGAATGATCGTACGGACCAGGTTTTCGTCAGCATCTCTGATATTTAGAATGTTGGCTATCGGAGTGCCGAATATGTTGCCTATCATAGCACCGTACATTGTCGTAAGCAACGCAACCGCCATAGAGGGTCCGATGGCACTCGGATCCGACATGTTAAGGAGCATCGCAACCAGTCCGATGAGTGTTCCGATCATACCCATTGCCCCCGCCAGACCGGCCCACTGGTCGAAGATAGCGGCATTGGCTTTGTGCCTTTCGCTCGTCTGCTCCATCTCTATCTCCAAGAGCTCCCTTATCGTGTCCGGTTCGTTACCGTCCACCGCCATCGAGAGACCCTTTTTCAAAAACTCGTTCTCTTCGTTGTTGGCCGCCGCTTCAAGAGACAAAATTCCGTCGCGGCGAGCCTGGGTGGAGTACTCCACCAGTTTCTTTATCAGTTCCGGTACATTCTCCTGTGGCGGCTTTATGGCTATCATGAAGATCTTTACGAAGTTCTTCATCTGCTCCATCTTGAAAGCCACAAGCAGAGCTCCTATCGAGCCCCCTATGACGATCAGAACGGAGGGAATATCTATATAGGCGCCGATTCCGACACCCATGGCCATCGCACCGAACAGTAGGCCCAAGATCAATACCAAACCGATGACACTACCGAGGTCCATCGAGACTCCTGCTGAATTTACATATTTTTACTCTCAGGGGCCCTTTTAAAGCGACCCTCTGTTTCCGTCATACTCTATATCGGCCTATTGTGTACAAATATAAATAGCTCTTGGTAAAATGGCCAAAATTTGGGACATTTTAATCTTTCTTGCGTTAAAATCTCATAAATTAGAGCCTTATAAAAAGTTCCTATAATAACGAATATAAGAGAGGTAAAGAGAAAGCATGAGTATCTCCGTAATCATCCTGGCGGCCGGACAGGGAACGCGTATGAAATCGAAACTTCCTAAAGTTCTGCACCCCATAAGCGGCCTTCCGATGCTCCACTACTCCATCAAAGCGGCTCAAAGCGTAAGCGACGATATCTATGTGGTTTTGTACCACCAGGCCAAACTCATTGAAGAGGAGATAACAAAGAGTTTCGACAATATCAAGTTCGTATTACAAGATCATGAGAACTACCCCGGAACCGGCGGCGCCGTAATGAATATAGAGCCAAAACATGAAAAGGTGCTGGTTCTAAACGGTGATATGCCTCTTGTTACGCAAGAAGCGCTGGAGCCCCTGCTCAAAATGGACGGCGATATAGTGATGAGCGTTTTCGACCTTCCAGACCCTTCCGGATATGGAAGGGTGATCGTCAAAAATGGTGAAGTTCAAGGTATCGTCGAAGAGAAAGATGCAACAGATAAACAGAAGAGCATAAAAACCGTAAACGCCGGCGTCTACCTATTCAAAAAGGAGGTACTCGAAAGATACCTTCCCCTCCTTTCAAACGACAATGCCCAAAAAGAGTACTACCTCACCGATATCGTGAAGATGGCGAAAGAGGATGGAAGGCACATAGTTCCCGTTTGGGTAGAGGAGGAGGCTTTCAAAGGCGTAAACAGCCGCTACGACCTAGCTTGCGCTGAAGAGATAATGCAGGCAAAGATCAAAGAGAAGTGGATGAGATCAGGAGTCACGATGCATCTGCCCTCCACTATCTACATAGACTCAAGAGCCCAGTTCATAGGTGAGTGCGAACTTGAAAACGGAGTGACGATCTTAGGCGAAAGTATCATTAACGATAGTCATATAAAGGCTCATACCGTTGTAGAGGATGCCGACATAAAAAGCTCTACGTGCGGACCTATGGCGCGAATCAGGCCCGGAACCGTTTTGGTAGATACCCATATAGGAAACTTCGTAGAGGTGAAAAAGTCTCACCTCAAAGGTGTGAAAGCGGGACACCTTAGCTACCTGGGAGATGCCGAAATCGATGAAGGGACAAATATAGGAGCGGGTACGATAACCTGCAACTACGACGGTATATCAAAATATAAGACAACGATAGGCAAAAATGTCTTTATCGGCTCAGATACGCAAATCGTTGCGCCCGTTACGATTGAAGATGATGTCATGATAGCGGCAGGCACGACCGTAACCAAAGATGTCAAAAGCGGATCACTTGCGATCTCGAGAACTCCCCAGAAGATCGTCGAAAACTTCTTCCACAAATTCTTCAGAACCGGGAAAAAAGATGGTTGATCAGGCCCGCCTTGACGGTAAAAAGATCCTTATAGGCGTTACCGGCAGCATAGCCGCATACCGTGCATGCGAACTGGTTCGTCTCTACGTAAATGCCGGAGCCGAAGTAAGGGTCGTTATGAGCGAATCGGCAAAGCGGTTTGTAACTCCCCTTACGATGGAGGCTCTGAGTGCAAATGGAGTACTTCACGAAGAGTCCGAAAGCTGGGAGGGGGATTTGAACCATATAGGCATAGGGGAGTGGGCCGATCTTTTCATCATAGCCCCCGCTACCGCAAATACGATCAACAAGATGTCAAACGGCATAGCCGACAACCTTCTTCTTCAAACCGCTCTTGCATTCGACAAAACCATCCTGCTATGCCCGGCCGCAAACACCAGAATGTTGGAGCATCCGGTAACGGAAGCCAGCCTCAAGCTTTTGAAGCTGCACCGCATAGAGGTAGTGGAGCCTCAGATAAAACCTCTTGCATGCAATACGGTAGGCAAAGGGGCTATGGCCGAACCGAAAAGTATCTTTGCCGCCTCTTTGAAGCACCTCTTTTTGGATGAGTACTGGCAGAACCGACGCGTCGTAGTTACCGGAGGAGGTACGATAGAAAAGATAGACGATGTAAGGTACCTCTCCAACTTCTCCAGCGGAAAGATGGCCGAAGCGCTCGTTACCGCTCTTTTTGCCAAAGGGGCCGATGTCTGTTATGTAACGACGAAAGAGCCAAAAAGTATCCCTCCCGTGCACGTCATAAGAGTAGAGAGTGCCGAGGAGTTGCTGAAGTACACCGAAGATGCCCTAAGGGTTGCAAAAAAAGGGGTCTTGACGAAACCCTCTTTCCACTCCGAAACCGGAAGGCCGGAACTGGTGCAGAAAACCCCCTGGCTCTTTATGGCAGCTGCGGTGAGCGACTACAGACCTGCCCATCCTCAGAGCGGGAAGTTGAAAAAGTCGACGTTGGGT
>JALSPH010000233.1 GCA_026986055.1 Campylobacterales bacterium | reverse complement strand
TTTCGGCAGATACCCTACCGGCAGGAACTCTCACTCTTAGTATGAAATTTTCAGGCCTTTGTTTGTGGTTGTATATGCCGAAGTTTTTCAGATAGAAACGGTCCGACTCCTCCAGCGATTTGGGGTCTATGCTTCTTAGCCGCTCCAAATAGTAGTCGTACGGTTTCAAAGAGATTTTAAGCTTCTCTATCTTGTTCAATCTGTTCTGTTTCATCCCCGCCGATTATACTACGTTTCATCTTCGATTTTAACCTTTTATGATAAAATCGCGCGCATAGAATAGATTTTAGAGGAGATTTTTTTGGCTGAACTTGATTATTACGAAATTTTGGAAATCGAACGCGGATGCAGCCAGGAAGAGATAAAAAAAGCCTACCGGAAGATGGCGCTCAAATATCATCCCGACAGAAACCCGGACGACAAAGAGGCGGAAGAGAAGTTCAAGCTCGTAAACGAAGCCTACCAGGTACTGAGCGATGAAAACAAACGCTCCATATACGACAGGTACGGCAAATCGGGCCTCGAGGGTCAGGGCTTCCACGGTTTCGAAGGTCAGAGCTACGAAGATATCATGGACGATCTGAGTGCGATTTTCGAGTCGGTATTCGGGGGAGGCTTCACAGGCGGCCGCTCCGGCAGAAGAGGAGGAGCAAAGTACAACCTCGATCTATCCGCACAGATGGAGATAAGCTTCAAGGAGGCGGTCTTCGGGGCGAAAAAAGAGCTTAGATACCGCTACAAAAAGCCTTGCGAAGCGTGTGGCGGCACCGGTGCGAAAGATAGAGAGGTCAAAGTTTGCGACTACTGTAACGGGCAGGGGCAGGTATATATGCGCCAGGGCTTCATGACCTACGCCCAGACATGCCCTAGGTGCCACGGGACGGGAGAGACCATAGCCGAAAAGTGTCCCCACTGCTCCGGAAAAGGGTATGAAGAGGTGGAAGAGACGATAACGGTAGATATTCCCGAAGGTGTAGACGACGGAAACAGACTTAGAATTCCCGGGGCAGGCAACGTTGCCTCCGGAGGCAGGAGAGGAGACCTCTACATCACATTCTACGTCGAAGAGGATGAGCACTTCATACGCCACGGAGACGATATATATCTTGAAGTACCGGTCTTTTTCACGCAGGCGGTTCTCGGCGAGACGATAGAGATACCTACTCTAAGAGGCAAAAAGGAGCTCAAGCTTCCTCAGGGCGCGAAAGAGAAAGAGCAGTTCGTCTTCAGAAATGAAGGGGTAAAAAACGTCCATAGCGGCCGAATGGGAAATTTGATAGCGCAAATCAGGATAATATACCCAAAATCTCTTAACGAAAAGCAGAAAGAGCTTCTAAAAGAGCTTCAAGATAGTTTCGGAATAGAGAGCAAACCCCATGAGAGTATTTTCGAATCGGCATTCGAGAAGATAAAAGGTTGGTTCAAAAAGTAAGAAGAGCGTGAACTCTTCTTAGACCCATTTTATCTCTTCAGGGGCAGAAGTTCCCTCTTTCTGTATGCAAGGAGAATAGTCACTGCAACAACCGCTATGACGTAATATACGAATGTCGGTACCGGCACCGCATCACCTTTTGCATAAGAGTGCATGCCGCTTAGATAGTAGTTGACCCCGAAATATGTCATTACGACCGAAGAGATAGCCAGCAAAGATGCGACATTGAAGGCGAAAATTCCGCGAAAAGATTTGTAAAATCTCAAATGGAGTACCGCTGCATATACCAGGATCGTAACAAGAGCCCAGGTCTCCTTTGGATCCCACCCCCAATATCTTCCCCAACTCTCGTTGGCCCAGACGCCGCCCATGAAGTTTCCTACCGTCAAAAGCGCAAGGCCAAATATCAGACTCATCTCGTTTATATGGGTGAGCTCTCTTATGGAGTACTCTATATTTGCGCGATTTTCGCCATCTTTTATGATGTAGAGCCAAAGAGTTATGAAAGCAAGGAGTGCTCCAAGACCGAGAAAACCGTAACTGGCGGTTATCAAAGAGACGTGTATCATAAGCCAGTAGGACTTGAGTACCGGAACGAGATTGGTGATCTCCGGATCGAGCCAGTTCAAATGGGCAACAAAGAGTATAAGCCCCGACAAAATCCCTGTTGCAGCTAGAGTTATAGGTGACTGTTTGGAGAAGATAAACCCTGCCAGTAGCGTAGCCCACGCTATGTAGAGCATCGATTCGTAGCCGTTGCTCCACGGAGCGTGCCCGGAAATATACCATCTAAGCCCCAAAGCGGCCGTATGCGCGAAAAAGCCGGCTATCAAAAGTGTCATCGAGATGCGTACCGGCCATTTGAGATTGAATTTAGGCTTGACGATATGAAAAATCGAAAGGAGAAGGAGTATGAAACCGACCCCGAAATATAGCGGTACAAGAGACTCGAATGGTTTGTAACGGTTCATAAAGAGTTCCGCATCGACCTTCCTTTTGTCAGGAATTACCGCGGCACCATAGAAACGTTGATAACTTTTGATGACATCGAGAGCTTTGTCTGCCCTGCTCCAGTTTCCATCAACAAGAGCTTCGTCTATATTGCTGAAGTAGCTTGCCAACACTGCCTGAATGAACTGGGCATTTTTCTGGTCGAACTCCTTTATGGCATCTATCGGAGAATACCACCTTCCCAGCTTGTCTTTAGGATCAGGAAAAATTTTGAGCAAAGAGCCGCTGAAAGATAGGTAGAGTACGTTTACCCGTTCGTCGACTTTCAATATCTCTTTATCGAGCGTACTCCTTTCGGCAGGTCGTTTTCTTGAAATCTCCTCTACAAGAGCCCCAAGCTTGTATGTGCTCTTTTTACCGGGTGCAAAAAAGTCGTCAAAAGCGGCATATTTTCTATCCGAAGGGATACCTATAATCTCATTTATCCCTTTGTCGGATATTTTTATAACAGGAGCTTTCTGCCACGCTTGCGGCCTTACTACCATTCCCAAAAATGCCTGATCGGCATCCAAACCGAAAATGGACTCTTTCTTGCTGATTTTTCTAAGAACCTCTCTTGCTAGCGTATCGACGGGCTCTATTCTTCCGTCATGGGATTGCACCAGCAACTCTGCGAACCTCGTGGCATGCTCCTTCTCTATTTGTGGAAGCTGAAGATCGCCGCTTGAAGCGTAAAGATCATGACCCGTAAAAAGTGTCAGCGAAAGAAGCGCGGCAGCGGCACACCTTTTGGCCAGTTTTTGAAGATCCCGAGCTCTTCTCATAAGAGTCTGGAAACGGCTTGAGTAGACCAGCATGGAGCCGAACATTCCGACAGCAAGAAGGAAGTATCCAAAATATGTAGGCAGTGTACCGGGGTCTTTGTTCACCGAAAGAACAGTACCCTTTTCGTCCATATCGTAGGATGATTGGAAAAACCTGTACCCGTCATAGTCGAGAACATGATTCATATAGATCCTATACGGCATCCTCAGATTTTTTCTCGTATCTATGAGAACAACTTCGCTTGCGTAGGATGATGGACTCATCGACCCGGGGTACCTCTCGAGTTGAAAATCTACGAGCTTGAGATAAAAAGGTAGATGTATGATTTTGGAGCCGTAACCTACACTTACGCGCATATCTCCTAGAGTTGTCCACACCGGCTCTGCCGGAACACCTTTTTTACCGTATACGACAACCCTTTTTGAAAACTCTTTGTAACTCAACTTCAACTCTACGGCGTCAGGCAGCCCTTTTATCTTCATAGGGGCATTTTTCCCATCTGCAGAAACCACGACCCGCTTTGCATGAGGCAGAGCCTCTTTTATGACGAAGGAGACGCCGCCAGCACTGTATAGATTGCGCAAAAAGAGTTCGGACTCTCCCGGCTCAAGCTCTCCTCCTCTTCTGTCGTCCATCTTCATAAAAGAGAGCGCAAAAGGAAGCTTGGCTTTCAAGTGACCATCTTCGACCCAAATTTTAAGAACAGGCTTGGAAAAGTTTTCGTTTCCATCAAACGATATAACAAAAGATGGCGTTGAAAAACTCTCCCCCTCTTCAAGAGTGATCGCCTGCGGCTCCCCATCGACCGAAACCATCATGGAGATCATAGCCTTTCCATTCGGCTCTTCGACCGCCTGCATTACCGCATTTGGAATATATCTGAGTACCTCCAGCGTTATGAAATCATCGTTGAAATCTATCTTCTCCTCGAATCTGTTGTCGCCTATTTTGGAGAAAAGAACCGGCCGGGCATATTTGAGGTGTTTGTCACCCTTGATTGCCTCAAGTTGAATGAAGGCCTGCTCGCTCACTATCTTGTTTGTCGTCTCACCTTCACGAATATGCATCACTCCTTCGAAACCAAAATATCTGGTGATCGCCGCTCCTATAAGGATGACTATGAAAGAGATATGAAAAACAAACACTAGAAGCTTACCGGGCCTCCACATACGAAAACGCACTATATTGGCCAGAAGATTAATAGCAAGCAGAAGAAGGAGAAATTCGAACCATTTAGCGTTGTATACAAGAGCTTTAGCGGTCTGCGTACCGTAGTCGTTCTCTATGAAAGTGGCAACGGCTATCGATGTTGCGAAAAGGAGCATGAGCACGACGGCACTCTGCATCGAAAGAAGATAGTCTGAAAACTTTTTCATATTCATTGGCGCCTTTGCAAGTACCCGACCGAAAGATGTCGGGAAACTTAATAGACGATATTTTACCGAAATTCATACTCGTTAAACATTTAACTATTCAAATATATCGCTACGATAAGGCGAAACTACAAAAAAGAGAGGCGATCGGTACCATAAGGGGGTCAAATTTTACCTATTTGCTACTTCAGATCGCTCCAGCGACGCCCTATGTTGATACTGGTTTTTAGAGGCACATCCAACTCAACTACACTCTCCATAACCGAAGCGAACCTTTCTGCAAGCTCTTTCGCAACCGACTCTTCGATCTCCAATATCAGCTCATCGTGAATCTGCAGCTCTATGGCAGCATCCAGCGACTCCTCTTTTATAAGATCGTAGATTTGCAGCATCGCCATCTTTATAAGGTCTGCCGTACTCCCTTGAAAAACAGCATTCTCCGCCTCTCTGAGGTATGCCGCAAGCTGCATTGGGTTGGCATGCTCAAAGTCGAAATAGCGCCTGCGCCCCAAAAGAGTCTCCACAAAACCCTGCTCTTTCGCTTTCGCTTCTATCGACTCCAAAAAACTTTTCACGGTGGGAAAAGATGCGAAGTAGTTCTCTATTATCTCTTTTGCCTCTTTGGTGGAGATCCCGAGAGTCTGCGCCAGTTTTCTGCTTCCCATGCCATAAAGGAGTCCGAAGTTTACGGTTTTCGCTATATTTCGCTTACCTGCAGCTTCCTCTGGTCCAAAAAGCTTTATTGCCGTCTCCATATGTATATCTTTTCCCTCTTTGAAAGCTTCAACCAAAACAGGATCTTTTGAAAAGTGTGCCAAAAATCTAAGCTCTATCTGAGAGTAGTCGATGCCTACAAGCATATACCCTTCGGCAGCCACGAACCCCTCTCTTATACGCCTTCCCTCCTCCGTCTTTACCGGAATATTCTGCAAATTGGGGTTTTTGCTGCTGAGTCTTCCGGTTGCAGTGCCTGTCTGAATGAAAGAGGTATATATGCGGTGGTTTTTATCTTTACCGCCAAGCTTCAAAAGAGGTTCGATGTAAGTACTCATAAGCTTATGAAGCTCTCTGTATTGCAGAATCTTCTCTATTATGGGGTGCTCCTCTCTCAAAGAGTCGAGCACTTTTTCGTTAGTGCTAAAGCCTCCCGAACGGTTCTTCTTGCCGCCGGGAAGTTTCATAACCACAAAGAGTATCTCTCCAAGCTGCTTGGGTGAGTTTATGTTGAACTCTCTTCCGGCAAGTTTGTATATACTCTTTGTCAACTCGGCAAGCCTGCTACCTATCTCCTCCTTGAGAGATTCAAAACGGTTCAAATCTATCGCTATTCCGTGCTGCTCCATGGCTATCAGAAGGTTTATGAAGGGGTATTCGACCTCTTTGGCCTCTTTAAGAAGATGTTCAGCCCCCTGAAGCTTCAAGATTTCAACAAGCTTGAAATAGAGCCTGTAGCTCATCCAGGCATCTTCGGCTGCATAGAGAGTCGCCTCCTCTATCGGCACGCTGCTGAAGTCTTCACCCTTTTTGACCGTATCTTTGAAAGCGACCATCTCATGATCGAAATATCTAAGCGCCAGCCTGTCGAGTCCCACGGCCCCTTCAGGGTCCACCAGCCATGCCAAAAGCATCGTATCGGCAAATGGTGCAACCTCTTTAAACCCAAACAATCTATATAAAAGCCCCAGGTCAAACTTGAGATTGTGGCCGAAAAAATCTTTTTCTAGAAGTTTTCCGAGAGCCTTTTTGGCATCCTCCAAACTTACTTGAGTACCGACTCCCAGATAGTTGTGAGCGACAGGTACGTAATATGCTTCCTTTTCGTTGAAACAGAAGCTGAAACCCACAAGTTCGGCACTTTTCGTATCCAAAGAGTCGGTTTCGGTATCTATGGCCACAAGAGTCCGATCCTCAATAGAGTCTATAATATCAAAAAGCATCTCCCTGTTTTCGATCGTCACCGCTTTGAAACCGGTTTCAACCGGTTTGGACGACTCTTTGGAAGGCTCCTCTCTCTTAAGCCTTCTTAGAATATTTCTCATCTCATACTTTTTAAGCTCATCTTCGATTTTCAAAAGAGGGTCCTCCGGAGGCATTCTAAACGCACTCAAATCGCAGTTGTCGAATATATCGTCACGAAGCGTAACCAGCTTTTTGCTTCTGTAGGCATCATCCTTATGTTTGATCAAAAGGTTCTTTATACGCTCCGGCTTCACCTCCTCTATATGCTCATATATTCCGTCGAGTGTTTTAAACTGCATAAGAAGCTTGAGTGCCGTTTTGGGACCGATACCAGGAACCCCGGGTATGTTGTCGGAACTGTCTCCTATGAGAGCCTGGTAGTCGGTAAACCGTTTCGGTTCGATCCCGTACTTCTGCACGCACGCCTCTTCATCTATCTCCACCTTTTTTATCGGGTCAAAGAGTACGACTCTTCCATCATCAATCAACTGGTAGAGATCTTTGTCGTGGCTTACTATGCGCACCTTGATATTCTGCTCTTTGGCACACTTTACGATAGATGCTATGACATCGTCGGCTTCGTAGTTTTCAAGGCTGAGTTTACTAAGCCCCATCCTCTCTATCCAATCGATGGCGACAGGAAGCTGCTCTTTAAGCTCTTGCGGGGGCTCCGGGCGTTGCGCTTTATAGTTTGGGTCGATCTTCTGCCTGAAACTTGGACCGGGAGAATCGAGCGCAAAAAGCAGATAATCGGTCGGGTACTCTTTTTCGAGATTGTGAATGAGATTTGCGAAGCCGGTCAAAAGGCCTGTTGGAAAACCTTCGGAGTTTTTAAGCGGCGGAAGGGCGTAGAAACTTCTGAAAAAGAAGCCGAAAGTATCTATTACGGTCAGCGTCTTCATCGTTTCAGCTATTCCAACGGTTAGCCATATCGTCCAACAGTTCCCCCAGACTCTCCTCCTCGAAGCCCCCTTTGATCGCAAGATTCAAAGCCCTTTTACGACTCTTCTGATTAAGCGGAGCTCTTACGTTGATAGCCTCTGCCGCAAGTCTGAGTGCCCAGGCATCTTCTCTTAC
>JALSPH010000232.1 GCA_026986055.1 Campylobacterales bacterium | reverse complement strand
AATCTCCGTAGGGTGGTGGCCGTAATCGTCTATGATTACGCACTCTTTACCCTTGTATATGATGTCGAATCTCTTCTTGATACCGCTATAGTTTTTCAGATTTTCCCTTGCCTCCTCTACGCTCAAACCCGCCTCCATAGCCGCCAAAATCGCCAAAGAGGCGTCGACTGCGATATGCTCTCCAAGGCCGAAGACTTCAAAAAATCCCAAATCTTTAAGCTCGAACCTTGTTACCGGCTCCGTATCTTTCAAGATATACTCGATCTTTTTTATATCTTCGCTTGGGTAGAGCTTCACCGCATCAAGCTTCAAAGAGCCGAGAAACTCATCTTCCGCATTTACGACTCTAATCTTAGCGAGCCTCAAAAACTCCTCGTAAGCGGCATAGAATCTGTCGTAGTCGTACTCGTAATACTCCATATGCTCCGGCTCGACATTGGTAACGACAGCCATATATGGGTTGCAGTTTAGAAAACTGGCATCGCTCTCATCCGCTTCGAATATCACCTCGCAGTTTGGGGCGGTTCTGACATTTGAGTGGAAAGATTTGGAGATAGCCCCTATGACGGCGTTTGAGTTAGAAAGCAGTTCGGCAAGCATGGCCGAAGTCGTACTCTTGCCGTGGGCTCCCCCTACGGCGTAGACCCTTTTGTCGGCCAAAATAAATCTCAGAGCCTCTTTTCTGGCATATAGCGGTATACCAAGCTCTTTTGCCCTGATAAACTCGGGGTTGTTCTTTCTAACCGCGGCGGAGTGTATGACCATATCGGCGTCCTCTACTGCATCTTCATGGTGCGGTATCGTAATTTTTGCGCCGTACTTTATGGCCAACTCGTCCGTTATCTCACTTTGGCGAATATCAGACCCGCTTATCTCATGCCCCTCCGAGGCCATCAGCTTTGCCAAAGCCGATATTCCTATGCCCCCTATTCCTATAAAATGGACTCTCACTTTTTCAGCGTCTCCAACTCTTTCAAAGCTTCACCGAGCAGCTGCTCCTTCTCCTTCATAAACCCTTCGACCGAAGGCTTGAAGTTTGTAAGAAAGAAGCCGTAAGTTTCGCTATCGTTGGGGTTATCTACATCTACAAGCTCATCTATAAAGTCATCAAGCGGAAGCCTTGAAGCGGCTGCCGCGATATGGGGCATCATCGCTCTGCTTAAAGTCTCGTCCGCTGCGGTATGGTGGATGATGAGAAATATCTCTTTGGCTCCTTTGAAGTCGTTTTCGCTGTAGCGCTCTATACCGTGCTCATAGATTCCGCGCAGAGTGTAGAGATCTTTTTTATCGCTCAAGTCAAAAAACTTCTCTTCGGTCAGTTTTTGAGCAAGTGTATCGAAAACGGTCTGCAAAATCTCCGTATAGATTCTATTTAGCCTTTCGGCGGGCAGGTCGAGCATAACGGCCGTATCGAGCACTTCATACATCGAAACGACATCTTTGGCCTTGACGGCCGCCTCCTCTTTTTGTCCCAGATCGAGCATGAACTGGGGGTTTTTCTTCAAATCTTCAAACTCACTCTTTTGCATCTTTTTACCTTTCTAATTCTTTAAGAAGAGTTTTAATCCTCTTTAGCGCCTCTATCGTTTTAGGTGCCTCCTCTACAAGAGCTATTCTGACAAATCCTCCTCCGACACCCTCTCTGCCTAAAAAGCTTCCCGGCAAAACCTTGACATTGTACCGCTCATAAAGCCTTTTTG
>JALSPH010000231.1 GCA_026986055.1 Campylobacterales bacterium | reverse complement strand
CTACTTTTTTCATCGAAATTGGGTAAAACTATATAAAAAAGTATCAAGCATATTTATATGTCGCTTGACATAAGAGATAGCTCCGCCTGTTTGAGAATCTTTTCATACTTTAGGTATGTACCATGTTGGTGTGCTCTCCTCGTTATATCTTCTACCATATGAGAAAACATCTATTTTGATATAATCTACTTAGGGTACCTCTAAAAAGTGACAAATAGTTTTGTTTAGCTTGTAAGCTTTTCAATAGCCTTGGCTCAAATACCTCCGGAAGGCTGGAAATGACAGAACTTACACGTATGGTGACCGATCTGGATAGAGAGTGCAAAGGAGCGGTTTCTGAGGCTCAGAAAGAGGCGGCATCCACTATTTTTGCGGCTGAGCGAAAAGGTGAGAAGATTCTTGCGGATGTGCAGGCTAAAAGTGCCGCAATGAAGGAAGAGAGTTTCTTGTGATACTAAAAAGGGTTGAAAAAAAGTGGTAGCTGAGGGGAGACTTGAACTCCCGACCTCCGGCTTATGAGACCAGCGCTCTAACCAGCTGAGCTACCCAGCCATCCACCCATTTGTGGAGCGGTATTTTAGCCTAAAAGTTCTTTGCTGTCAAGATTTTGTAGAAGTCCATAACATTTGGCACTCTAGAAAAAGTAAAAAAGTTTTCATTCTAAAAAGTGTCAAGTGACACTTGACACTTTAAGCTGAAATATCCTATACTGTCGTCATCACACGATAAAGGATGTATGATGGCACTCAAGATGAAAGAGTTGATGCTTCTCTCCGGCGAGAGCAAATCGACCATACTCTACTATGTTAAAGAGGGGCTTCTCCCACCGCCTAAGAAGCCCAAACCAAATCTACACCTCTATGACGAGAGTTCGGTAGAGATTTTACGTTTCATTAAATTCCTCAAGCATAACTTCTCTTACTCCATCTCCGAGATCAAGGCGATCTTTGCGCAGAACAACTTCCGTGACGCCAAGAGTTTCGGGATGATGGTCAATGCGCTGGAGCTAATATCCGGAGACAAAGAGAATCGCCGATACAACAGAGAGGATTTTCTAGAGATCACCGGACTTGACGATACGCAGCTTGATGATTATGTGTCACGTGGACTGCTGTTCGAGCGTGCAGATGGTTTTAGCGGCAAGGAGGTGGAGATCGCAAGTATCCTCAAGCGGGCGCAAAAGCTTGGACTGGAAGATTCACTTCTGGATCACTATGTAGAGGCGGCAAGGCAGCTTGCAAAAGAGGAGTTCGCCGCAGGTGCCAAGATGATGAAAGCCGATCCGCAAAAGCACACGGAGCACTATGAACTTTTCTTCGATATGATCCTCACACTCAAGCCATATCTGTGCAATATGCATACGGTTGCGGAGTATCAAAAACAGTACCAAAAAGATGAGGCGGAGTAATGAAAAAGCTTTTTCAGATCGCGGGTTTTGGCTCCTATATTTTTATAGTTTTTCTCAACGCGATGACGGACCTCGGCCACAAGATCATCCTGCAAAACACCATCTTTAAAGCCTATGAAGGGGCTGAGCTGATCGTATTGACCGCCATTGTCAATGCGTTGATTCTTCTGCCTTTTATCTTCCTCTTTTCTCCGGCAGGGTTTATCAGCGACAAATATCCTAAGGTAAAGGTGATTGTCTACTCCTCAGGTGCGGCGGTGGTAATCACGACACTGATTCTGCTCTCTTACTATATGGGGTGGTTCTGGGCGGCATTTGGGCTCACCTTTATTCTCGCTGCACAGAGTGCGATATACTCCCCTGCGAAATATGGGCTGATAAAGGAGATGGTCGGTAACGATCTACTCGCAGAGGCTAATGCGGTGGTGCAGTCGGTGACGGTGGTCTCTATCCTTGCGGGAGCTGTGATCTATTCGATCTTTTTCGAATCGTTACTACAAGATCGTAGTACGGAACCTGCGGAGATATTGCAGTATATCGCGCCGGTAGGGTATCTGCTGATTGGTGCTAGTGTGGTCGAGTTTATGCTGGCACGTCGTCTTGCCAAGCGTTTCCAAGCCGTGTCTATCGACGAGGATATGCATTTTGAGGTGGGAGAGTACAAGAATTTACACTATCTTAAAGAGAACCTTGCCGTAATCCGCCGGGAGAAAGTGGTCTGGCAGAGTATCATCGGCCTGAGCCTTCTCTGGGGGATCTCCCAGATCCTTGTGGCGATCTTTGGGGAGTATCTCAAGGGTACTTTGCACATCACCGATACGGTGACTGCACAGGGGCTGCTGTCGTTGATTGGTGTGGGGCTCGTGGCCGGTTCGATGTTCGCCGGGCGTGTCAGTAGGAACTTTATCGAGACGGGTATTATACCGTTAGGTGCAATGGGGGTGACCCTATCGCTCTATATGATGCCCTCTTTGCATTCGCTTTGGGCACTAGGGAGTGCGCTTTTTGCATTTGGATTTTTCTCCGGTCTGATTGTCGTACCGCTCAATGCGCTTATCCAGTTTGCCACGCCCACCCCGATCCTTGGGAAGGTCCTTGCGGGCAACAACTTCGTGCAGAATGTGGTAATGTTTCTCGCACTGGTACTGACCGCACTCTTTGGCTATTTTCAGATCTCCTCTGTAGGGCTCTTCTATGTCGTCGCGGCAGTGGCGTTTTTGGGGATGGGGGCGACCTTGCTCATGCTTCCGCAGTCGTTCATCCGTTATCTTGTGAGGATGATTATCAGCTTCAAGTACACCCTGCATGTGGAGGGTCTGCACAACATCGATGCGAAGAAAGGGATCCTCTTGCTTGGCAACCATATCTCTTTCCTTGATTGGGCGATCTTGCAGATGGCATACCCCAAACAGATCCGTTTCGTGATGGAGCGAAGCTACTACGAGATCTGGTATCTCAAGCCTTTTTTTCGCTTTTTCAAAGCTATCCCTATCTCAAGTCGAGGGGGCAAAAATGCGCTCTCTTTGGTGACCGAAGCGCTCAACAACGGCGAAACGGTAGCGATATTCCCGGAGGGACATCTTTCGCGTAACGGACATCTGGGCGCCTTTCAGCGCGGCTTTGAGAAGGCGTGCGAAGGGGTCGAAGGGGATGCGCAGATCATACCGTTCTACCTAAGAGGGCTTTGGGAGGACAACTTCTCACACGCCTCCAAGAAGATGAAGCGTAACAAAAGCAAGGATATTAGCGTCACATTCGGCGAGAGCATGGATATTCACGCTTCCGCTTCGGAGGTGAAACGGTCTGTATTTATGCTCTCCATCCACAGCTGGCGGGACTATGCCCGTACACTGCCTTGCTTGCAGTATGCATGGATCGATACGGTCAAAGAGCAGGGCAGAGGGCTCTGCATCGCCGACTCTACCGGGGTGGAGATGGGAGCGCATCGTTTTGCAGCGGCAACGCTGCTACTTGCGCGAAAGCTCTCAACAAAGCTTGGCAGCACCCCCCATATAGGGCTTATCCTGCCGACATCCGCTGCGGGGTCGATGGGCAATATGGCGGTACTCTCTCTGGGAAAAACGATCGTAAATCTCAACTATTCCAGTGGCAGAGAGAGCCTTAAACATGCGCTTAAAATGGCGAAGATTAACCATATCGTCACCTCCAAACAGTTCATCACCAAGCTCAAAGCCAAAGGCTTCGACATTGAGGAGGTGTTGGCGCAATGTGAGGTTATATATATGGAGGATCTCAAAGAGGAGATCGGCAAGGTGGAAGCGGTGATGATGCTTTTGAGCGTGAAAGTGCTGCCTTCATGGATGCTGAAGCTGCTTTTTGTACGCAAAACCAAGATCACCGATACCGCGGCGATTCTCTTCTCCAGTGGAAGCGAAGGTGCACCCAAGGGGATCGAGCTGACACACAAGAACATCATGGGGAATATCAAGCAGATCACCACCCTGCTCAACCCGACCGATGAGGATGTTATGCTCGGTACCCTGCCGATCTTCCACTCCTTCGGTCTGACGGTGACTACACTATTGCCGCTTGTCGAAGGGATTCCCGTCGCTTGCCACCCAGACCCTACCGACGGTTTTGGGATCGGAAAAGTTGCTGCGAAGTATCGGGCAACGATGCTCTTTGCCACGGCGACTTTCTTGCGGCTCTATGCGCGTAACCGTAAGCTCCATCCGTTGATGTTCAAAGATCTGCGGATGGTGGTCGCAGGTGCAGAGAAACTTCCCGAAGAGATCCGGCAGATGTTCAAGGCGAAGTTCGGGCATGAGATCTACGAAGGGTACGGCGCGACCGAGACGACTCCGGTCGCTTCGGTCAATATTCCCGATGTGCTGTTGCCGGATACATGGAAGCCGCAGATAGGCAACAAACCGGGTACGGTCGGACTGCCGCTTCCGGGCAGCAGTTTCAAGATCGTCGATCCCGAAAGCTTCGAGGAGCTAAGCGTAGGAGAAGATGGGATGATCCTTATCGGTGGAACGCAGATCATGAAAGGGTATCTGGGCGATTCCGAGAAGACTGCATCGGTCATCAAGGAGATCGATGGTATTCGCTGGTACGTTACGGGCGACAAAGGGCATATTGACGAGGATGGTTTCCTTACCATCGTCGACCGCTATAGCCGTTTTGCCAAGATCGGCGGCGAGATGGTGAGTCTGGGTATGGTCGAGCAGGAGATCGCCAAAATCTTGCACGAGGATGAAAAGATCGCCGTAGCGGCGATCCCCGACGAGAAAAAGGGTGAAGCGGTCGTGCTGCTCTTTGAAGGGGAAGGGGAGGTCGATGAGGTGATGGAGCGCATCGGAACATTGGGCCTGAACCCGCTTTTTGTCCCCTCCAAAGCCTATAAGGTCGATGCGATCCCGGTACTCGGTACGGGAAAAGCGGATTTTAAAGGGGCGAAGCAATTGGCGAGGAAGTTGAGTAATGAGAAATGAGAATGAAGTAAAATATGCAGGTTTTTTCAGCAGGCTTGCCGTTTTTTTAGTAGATATTTTGATAGTTTCTTTTCTTTTGTATACACTAACGTCTGTCATTGGAGAGAGTGGAAGTAGAGTCGCCATAGTCGTGGTAGCTTGGCTCTACTGGGCGGTATCGTTGAGCAGGTGGAGTAGAACGTTAGGAGGGAAGCTGCTTGGCATAGAGGTGCGTAGTGTCGACGGCTTACCCCTCTCTTTTGCCAAGGCATCTATCCGTGTTGCCGTCAGCTTCGCTCCCTTCGTGCTCTATACTGTATGGAGAGATATGCAGCACAGCGCAATACCCACACCTTCCCCTACGATTCAAATGCTTCCACAGCTTGTGTATCTTCTACCGCCGTTTCTAATCTTTTTTACTGTCAAACGGCAGATGATCCATGACCTTGTCGTTGGAAGTATCGTACTTGATGTGAGTCAAAGCGCTATATATGCAAACCATACAGTTGGAAAAGCCGTCTCTTTTGGACAGAAAATAGTGCGCATAGTGGTAGTCGGAACATTTCTGCTTCTCTTTGGATATGTCATGCTCTACACCTCAGTCTTTTTTATGTTGGGAAAACATCAGCGTGATGCTTACAATGCCTCCTTTCATACCGTATATCCGGTCAATGACCGTAACGATAGCACGATCATTTTTTACCGTCAAGAGCTTGAGCGTGCGAGCAAGGCATTTATCGATGCCGACGATATGTATGATATTTTTGAAGCCGATGTAAAACGGGATTTTGCTGTTGATTGTATAGAGTATCTGCTAAGAGAAGACCATAATGTATCGAACTGGATCGAAGAGGGAAGTCGTTTTAGGAAAAATGCGAGAAACAAATATGCCGATACGGAGGAGATGATCAAAAAAGCTAAGGCCAATGAGGATTATTTGGGGCGACACTTTTATGATTATGACTTCAACGAAGTCGACAGTATCGCGCGACGGCTTGTAGACCCTTTTGGGGGAAACGGTAGTGAAAATAACCGTACATGTAGGAAAAAGATGCCGGTAGATGAAATCTATCGGGAGTTTATCTACCGATATATTGCCAACCGAGAAGAAGCACTGAAGCGCAATATGCAAGAAGAGAAATATGCAAAGCCGTCCGGCTATCTCAATAAGTCGTTTTATCAAGGAAGAGTAAAGCAAATAAAATCGTGGCTGAATATCTTGTATGAAAAACATCCTGGCTATGCCGTGTATAAAGTACAACAAAAACATTTAGCCGAGCAAAAAGAGAAAGAGCGCAGGATCAAACAACAGAAGAGAGAATAGAGAAAAAATAAAAGCACTCTGGAAGAGCGCAACAGAATGAGTCGGATACCCTATATACTACCTCAAAGGTGTGAGTGCCAATAATCGAAATAAACAGGGACTGACCCCATTGATGGTTGCTGTAAAAAATGGCTACGATTCGGTTATTAACTCATGGGCAACTGGTGGTGTGGTAGTCGATGTGTGGGCAAAAGATCCTGAAGGAAAAACAGCTTGGGACTATATTAAAACACCTAAGAATAGACATGAAGCCTTCTTTGCAAACCGTATGAATACGGCTCTGCGTATATTGGAGATATATCAGATTATAGGAAATAAAGGACATATCGTACAGTCGGTGTCCGGTATCAATAGTACGCAGATATGGATCGAAGGCGCTTCGTGTCGTGATTTTTCTTTACCTAAAAACGTCCAATGTATCGAGAGTATGAAGAATAACCATAGTGGTTCTTCTAAAGAGGTGTATGAGAAAGATGTAAAACGTGGTGTTCCGCATATCTTTGCCGCCATACAAAATCATCAGTACGAAAAACTCGAAGAGTTGCTTCGTTCCGGAGAGGATGTCGAGCAGAAAAATAAATTTGGAACCGGACCGCTATCATTTACGATTTATCAGCATGACATTAAGTTAGTGAAAATACTGCTTGAATACGGTGCCGATCCGAAGATAAAAGAAAAGTTTGGCTATGACACGATCAGCGTTTTATCGCGCCATTGCCGCAATAAAATCGATTACACCAAAATGAAGTCTCTCCTTGAAAATGGTGTAGAGTGAGAAAATCATAGGATATTAGAGCAAAAGGAGCACACGATTAACGTCACGGCATTATGAATCATATCTTACTGCTCTATTTTGCTATGTATCTTACCATCTCGATCCTCTTTACTCGTAAGCATCCTTTTTCGTCTAAAAACTATGTGGACGATACACTGGTGTTCGGTCTGTTGCTGGCGGAGTTTCCGCAGCTTTATCTATATCTTTATCTATATCTTTTGCCGAAGATAAAGGTGCCGCAAAGGGTGGGCTCTTTTAAAAGAGCCCTTTGAGAAGTTCTCCTGCCGGGGTTCCTTTGAGTTTATCCGGCAGACGCTTCTCTATCTCCTCTTTCGCTTTCGACTTCAGAAGTCCTTTTGTCTCCACTTTCACTTCCGGAGATGTAAGTTTTCCTTTAAGCAGTACTGGGAGCATGAGCTTTCTTATTTTGACCTCCAGTTTCGTATCTATAGTCTGGTTATCCAGGTCTATCAACCCTTTTTCCGACTTTATTTCGGTCAAGCGGCTCTTCATGTAGAGGTCTGATATGAGTTTTTTCTTCACTATCTTCGTATCTATGGTTGTTCGCTCGTAAACCTCTTTCGTGATATCGAAATTCGCCAACTGCTGCAGCATGAAACTCATCTTGTTTGGAAGAATCTGACCGTTGAGAAGCTCTGCATGGAGGTTGCCCAGCTGTTTCAATGTATCGTAGTTGA
>JALSPH010000230.1 GCA_026986055.1 Campylobacterales bacterium | reverse complement strand
CCGTCGATCTGAAATCGTAACCTTTTTTCAGTCTCTTTTTCCGCAGAGCATCGGTTATCTTTTTTAGTTTGAATATGAAGGGGAGAGTCTCCTTTTCCTGCTCTGTAGAGCCGGTAGAGCCGTTTTGGAGGTAGTCGTCGATTTCGTCGTAGTTGTAGCGACGTCTGGAGCGTATGACGGCCTCGAAAAAGGACTCCTTTTTTACCTCCAGGCTCTCTTTGTCAAGCTCCAATTTGCAAACGAAAGCGAGGCGATCTACATCCGGTTTCAAAGAGCAGATATTTTCACTGAGTGCCCTTGGAAGCATCGGTATCGACTTGTGGGGGAAGTAGATGGAAAAACCTCTGGCCTTAGCCTCTTTGTCGATCGCACAATCAGGCGTTACGTAGCTGCTGACATCGGCTATGGCTACATATAAAACCCCCTTTTCATCGTCCCAAAATATCGCATCGTCGAAATCTTTGGCGTCGACCGGATCGATAGTACAAAAGGGTAGGTCTCTAAGATCGGTTCTATCCGGGTATAGTGAAGCGTCGACCTCATCACCCCAACTTTTGGCTTCCCTTTCGGCTTGGGGGCTGAAAAGCTCCCTTTTGTTGAAGATGGCAAGAGAGATCTTCTCATCTACGCTTGGATCTTCAAGATTGCCCAGTATCTGCGTTATCTTCAAGGTGCGGTTATCCACTTGAAAAACCGTATGTTCGGCAAGCTCTTCTATGGAACTTTTCAGCTCCATCGGAAGGTCCGTCTTTACATGAAAAGGGAGCAGTCCCGATTCGGTACGTTTTATGTAGCCTACCGAATATACAAAAGCGGGCTGTACAACTTTTACAACCTTTGCAGAAGGTCTGCCCGCTTTTGCAAAAAGGCGCCGTACAATCACATAGTCGCCGTTTTTCGCACCGTTCAGATTTTTAGGCTCTATCAGCAGATCTCTTCCTTTGGCACCTATCGTCTCTACAAAAGCGGTCCCGGAGGCTAGAAGATCTATCGTTCCTGCACGATATTTACCGTCAAGCCTTACCATATCGTCGCTTCTTTTGACGATACGCTCCTTTACAAGCTCTTCAAGAAGAGGTAGAAACTCTTTTTCTATATCGCTTTTCAAAGCCCCTTTTGCGATTTGGGTAAGAAAGGCTCTCATTTTAAGATTTTCTCTGTCGCCTCGCGGAGTGTTTCGGCTTCCAGTCCGTATCTGTCTGCTTTTTCGTAGGCTGACTGGAGGCACTCTTCGCAAAGCGGTCCAAGCAGCGGTGCGGCCTCTTTGACGACAGAGAGTATCTCCGCATGAGGTCGTATATTTTCCGGAGCCTCTTTTGGTTCATGCAGAAAACGCATCATCGAAACCATCGTATCGTGGAATTTCCAGTGTTTGAACATAAGAGCCGTTATCCATTCACTCGTTATGTCAAGAAACTTCTTCTCCACCTGGGCGATCTCGCCGGCAGTTTTGGCACTCTTTATCTCCTCTTTGAAAGAGTCGCTCTTTCCCTCCTCTTCCAGAATAGCTGAAGATACGACTTTACCGAGCTCCATAAGCAGAGAGGTTGTCATCATCTCCGCTTTATGGGCTGCCACCTGCTTTTTCCCCCATTGAAGGGTCAAAGCGTTCTGCAGTGTCGATACCTCCATAAG
This sequence comes from Campylobacterales bacterium, assembly GCA_026986055.1. Taxonomy (GTDB): domain Bacteria; phylum Campylobacterota; class Campylobacteria; order Campylobacterales; family Hydrogenimonadaceae; genus Hydrogenimonas. The sequence continues at coordinate 6,019 of JALSPH010000230.1, read as the reverse complement.
CTCGGACTGGCTTACGCCGTATGGAGAGAGTGTTACCGGAAAGCTCTTTCTTATAGCATAAGAGATGGCAAAACCCTGGATCGTTCCCATGCCAAATAGCGCTACGGCCTGGTCTATGGAGGTGATTTGCCGGCTGAATCCGTATAGCGGGGAGTTGGCAGCCTTCAAAATATCGGCTGTGAACATGGGATCCTGTTTGACGACCGGAACAAGCTCTTTTACTGTCCCATCAGGATCGTCGCATATTTGACGAACTCTGTTTACGCTCTCGGGCAGAGGCGGCAGTGACTTTATTTTTCTCAAAATTTTTTCAACCATGAACTATTCTCCGAAGTTTTGGAAAGGTCTTTGAACATACTCTCTCAATAGCATACCTCTTTTGTGGCTCATGATATCACAAGGGCGCTTTTACCCCGCTTTTTTATATTCGCCGGTATTTATATTTTCTGATTTGTCATCAATTGACTTGCCTCGCTCTTCTCTGATTTTATCCAAAAGCTCGAATAGTTCTTTGCTTGCAGACTCAATTTGCTTGAAGTTTTCGATTATCTTATTTTCTGCCTCCAGCCTTCTATCTACATTGTCAATAAATTTTAGATTTTCAAACATCAATTTATGGATTTTTTCGTGTGGCGACTCAATTTTTGGGTAACTTTGGGTATTCGAGAACCTATTTAAGCCATCGCTGGCATACCACTTAGCTAGCCTACAGCTTTTATGGTCGGAAAATTCAGTATCTTTTTGCCCCTCGACAAGTGCATTATATCCATTAGATTTGAAGATTATGTGGTCGATCTTTGCAGATATTATGAATACCTGATCGTTCATCTGCATGATTAGTTCAGACATCCCTTTTGCATCGTTGTCAAGATGGCTCATCATCTCTTTGAACCCTTCAACGGAACTGGATACGTCGTTCGCAACCTTCGTCATGTTCTCAGACTTTTCCATTATCGAGCTAGACTCTTGCTTCATAGTGTTGATGGAGACGTTGATTTCGCTTGTAGCCTTTTGTGTTCTTTCGGCAAGCTTTCTAACCTCATCCGCAACGACCGCGAAACCTCTGCCGTGCTCTCCCGCTCGGGCAGCTTCTATAGCGGCATTTAGAGCGAGCAGATTTGTCTGGTCCGCTATATCTTTTATAAGATCTACCACGGAAGTTATCTCGTTGCTCATCGCATTTAGCCGCTCTATGGAGCTGTTGGAGTCATTTATCTGCATTACCAAAGAGTTCAACCTTTGAAGTATCTCTTCTAGCCTCTCTATGCTTTGCGAAGATTGTTCGCTCGTATTTTTTGTCGTTTGCAGTATGTGGCTCAAATCTTCCATGAGACGGGTTATCTCGTTTTGCATCAAAGAGAGCCCCTCTCCGACATCTCCTATGGCGTGGACTTTGGAGGTGAAGTTTATGATCTGCTGCTTTTTGTGAGACTCCTCCATCGCTTCTATTCCGCTTTGGACCATATGTATGGCCGTTGCAAAATCTCCCTTCATACCTTCGCTGCTCAGCTTTTCGCTGAAGTCACCTTTTGAGGCCATATCTACCGACCGGTTTATGCGGCCCGTCAACTCCCTTATAGTGCCTACCAGTGAATCGAGCAGTTTTGTAATGACATCCATCTCGTTTCTACTAAGATGGCGCCTCTCTATTTCGACCGAGAGGTTGCCGTTGTTGACCTGTTCGATAAGGCTTGTCAGCCTACGTATAGATAGTACTATAGAGTTGGTTACGCTACTGGATATATAGCCTATCAGCAGAATAACGAGGAGTGATATTAACGATATGAGCGTAAGTTCCACCAAAGCACCGCTTTTGACCTCCGCCGATCTTGAAGTTATCTCTTTTTGGATGAAGTTCTCCATCTTCTTCAGGCCGTTTATCTTTTTGGTTATCGTCTTGAACCAATATGCCGCATCGACTCCAAAACCTCTCTCTCTGTTTAAAGCGATATCTCTCATTCGCTGAACTTCGGCAAATGCAGGGTCCGATTTGACAGAGGCGTAGAATTTTTTAAGCTTGTCGTCGGCCGTTACTTCAAAGAGATGGAAAAGAGCCTTTTGTTGGGCCAAAACGGAGATAAACTTCGCATAAAGAAATCTATCGAAGCTATCTTTCGAAAAGGCTCCGGAGAGTACCGCTCTTTCGATTCCGGCTCTCTCTTTCGCGCTGATGAACAGAACCAGAGAGTTCATGAGATTTCTAAGTTTAGGGTCGGATACTTGCGTAGAGAGCTTGGCTACCGTGTCTATTATAGAAGTGTTTATGGCGGTATAGTAGCCTACCGCCTCTTTTGTAGAAACTTTCAAAGCATCCACTCTTTTTCGCATAAGCTGAAGCTTGGAGAGGTCTATAGACTTTTTTGCAAGCTCTGCAAATCTGTCGTTATGAGTTACAAGGTAGTTTTGTAAAACTTTTATCTTTTGGTCGGTCAATACTCTTTGGTTTTTGAGAGTCTCTTTGAACTTAGCACCTTTTGAGCTCAAAAAACCGGCACTTGCACCTCTCTCTTTCTGAAACTCGTGCAGCAGGTTGCTCAGCTTCACGGAGAGTTCCGTTCCCTTTATTACAGAGGTTGCATCTTCATATTTTTTGTAATCTTCATATATTACCTTCAGTGCATATAGGGAGATAACGACCATGGAGACCATGCTAAGTACTATTAAACGCTTTTTTATAGTCATATCTTTTAACATGGAGGAGAGTCCTTTTTTGCTTTAATTTGAAGATATATATCGGCAAAAATATTAAACTTTATAAGTTGATTTGAAGTAGTTGAATTTATATGCTTCAAAGTCCCTTTTTTATATAATCAGCCAAATTTTCACCAAAGGATATTGTTATGGCACTTAATGTCTATTATGACAAAGATTGCGATATTTCCATCATCAGATCCAAAAAAGTTGCGATGATAGGTTTCGGCAGCCAGGGGCATGCACATGCGGAAAACCTCCGTGACAGCGGCGTTGAAGTGGTTGTCGGTCTTAGAAGGGGAGGAAGCAGTTGGAAGAAAGCGGAAGCCAAGGGTTTTGAAGTTCTTGAGGTTCCCGAAGCCGTAAAAGTTGCGGATGTCGTTATGATACTGCTGCCTGACGAGACGCAAGCTGAGATCTATAAAAACGAGATAGCCCCAAATCTTAAAAGCGGAGCCACTATAGCCTTCGGGCACGGATTCAACATCCACTACGGCCGTATCCAGCCTGCGGATGACATTAACGTCATGATGGTAGCTCCAAAAGCTCCGGGGCATACCGTTAGAAGCGAGTTTGTAAAAGGCGGCGGTATTCCGGACCTGATAGCCGTTGCAAAAGACCCGAGCGGTAACACCAAAGAGCTTGCACTCTCATACGCCAGCGCTATCGGCGGCGGCCGTACGGGTATCATAGAGACTACCTTCAAAGATGAGACCGAAACCGACCTTTTCGGCGAGCAGGCAGTTCTATGCGGCGGAGTGAGCGCGCTTATACAGGCGGGTTTCGAGACTTTGGTAGAGGCCGGCTACCCTGAAGAGATGGCATACTTCGAGTGTCTGCATGAGATGAAACTTATAGTCGATCTGATTTTCGAAGGCGGAATAGCCGATATGAGATACTCCATCTCAAATACAGCCGAGTATGGCGATATGGTAAGCGGCCCGCGCGTTATAAACGAAGCGAGCAGGGCTGCCATGAGAGAGATACTAAAAGAGATACAAAACGGCAAATTCGCGAAAGACTTCATACTCGAAGGGCAAGCGGGATACCCGCGTATGAACGCAGAGCGCAACAACCTCAAAAACCATCCTGTGGAAGTTACCGGACGGCGTTTAAGAGCTATGATGCCCTGGATCAAAGCCAACAAGATAGTGGACCAGGAAACCAACTAAGGTTCACTCTTCGCTCCTTTGTGGGCGAAGAACCGCATCGACATGACCAAACGTAAACACTCATCGAAAAAATCTACTACAACTTCCAAAAAAAGAGTTAAAAACAAAAATAGCGCACCCTTTTTCAAAAACTTTCTTACCGGTGTCACTCTCTTCGTTGTAGTGGCGACTCTTATGGCGCTTTCGGGCTGGATAGGTTTTGAGGCCGGGAAAGAGTATATGGCCAAAAAGCAGGAGAAGAGTTTAAGCGGCTACAAGAGTGACATAGAGAAGCTTCGCGAGAGGTTGAAATCGGTAAAGTCTGAAGAGAAGCATATCGCTGCGGTCAAAAAAGAGGCTCCTTCCGAGATCAGAGACTATGCGCAAGCAGGCGGTGAAACCTCCGCGGCGGCACCGACGAAAAAGAGGGAGGTTGTCGCAAAGAGAGCGAAACTGGCCATCATCATAGACGATGTAGCGTTTCCTTACCAGCTTAAAAAGATAGAGGCGCTGCCATTCAAGATAACCCCCTCCATCTTTCCGCCTACTTCCCGTCACCCCGACACTCCGAAATTGGCGAAAAATCTTAGCCACTACATGATACATCTGCCTATGGAGGCTCTTAGCTACAACCATGCAGAGAGCCAAACATTGACTACAAAAAGCTCAGAAACAGAGATGGATCTGCGTCTAAGAAAGCTTCGCCACTGGTTTCCAAAAGCGACGTTCATAAACAACCATACGGGCAGCAAGTTCACTTCAGATGCGGAGTCGATGTCTCTCTTTTATCCTCTTGCCAAACATTACGGCTTTACATTTATAGACAGCAGAACGACACCAAATACAGTCGTCCCCAAAATCGCCAAAATAAACAGTGACCCATACATAGGAAGAGATATATTTCTGGATAACAAACCAGATATTGAATATATACAAAACCAGCTGAAAAAGGCTGTACGCATAGCCAAAGCGCAAGGTTACGCAATAGCTATAGGCCATCCGCACCCTACGACCCTGAAAGCACTGGCAAAATCGAAAGAGATACTAAAGGGCGTAGATGTGGTTTACGTAGATGAGCTATATGAACTGATCCGTTAAAAAGGGGAGTCATGAAGAAGATCGCAGTTGCACTTTTGATGGCGCTGGCTGCAGGATTTGCCGCGACATTCGTGTTTACGGCACAGCAGGCGCAGCTTCTTGGTATAGTGACGTTTCTGGTCGTCATGTGGACCAACAACGCTCTGCCTCTTGGCGTGGTCTCCTTGTTGCCTATTCTTCTCTTTCCCGCTTTTGGCATTATAGAATTGAAAGCGGTTACTCCAAACTATGCCAAATCGATAATTTTTCTATTTTTGGGCGGTTTTATGCTCGCTATCGCCATGCAGAAGTGCGGATTGCATACGCAGCTTTCAAAGAGGCTTCTTCGTATCTTTCCGCATACGCCAAGAGGGATCATCTACGCCATGGCGATAGTTTCCGCTCTGCTTAGCTCCATACTCTCGAACACCACGATAACACTCATGCTTATGCCTATAGGTCTCTTTCTGACCGAAAATATAAGGTTGAAGATAAGAATACTCCTTGCGATCGCTTACGGTGCCAGCTTAGGCGGAATTCTCACTCCTATAGGGACCGCTCCGAATCTGCTTTTGCTTGGATATATGGACACGCTTGGGCTTCCTGCTCCTACTTTTACCGGGTGGATGGGCATGACCGCGCCTGTAGTCTTTTTAATGTTGCTGATAGTTCCCTGGATCTTAAGTCTTGGTGTAAAAGATGAGAAGATAGGGGAGCCTGCAGGCGAACCTGAACCTTTCACTTTCGAGCAGAAAAAGCTTTTGTATATCCTGGGCGGCCTCTCTTTGCTTCTGATTCTGAATACCCCTATAAAGCCCTGGTATTCCGGTTTGGGACTTAACGAAAAGGGGCTTTTGCTCGGAGCGGGACTGCTTCTTTTTATGCCTGGAATCAAACTTCTTGAGTGGGAAGATAGCCGAGCCATTCCCTATGAGATCATCTTTCTCTTCGGAGCCGGTTTCTCCATAGCTGCCGCTTTTGGATCTACCCATCTGGCCGAAGCGATAGCACAGAAGTTGGAGTTTGTCCACTCTCTTCCTCTTTGGCTCACTCTTGCGGTTATCGCTCTTGTCATCAGCTTTTCGACAGAGATTACGAGC
>JALSPH010000229.1 GCA_026986055.1 Campylobacterales bacterium | reverse complement strand
ATATGAAGTTGCCAGACTCTACGCAGGAGCCGAAGCTGCAATGAGTGCGTGGACGATGGGAGTCAACCAGAGCGCGATGGGAACGGACACCGTAAGCGCGATAGTCAACCTCGCTCTGATGACGGGAAATCTCGGAAAACCGGGCGGAGCGCCTATGAGCATTACCGGACAGTGCAACGCCATGGGTACCCGTGAGAGCGGCTTTACAAGCTCTATTCCGGGCTACAGGAACTTTGCAAGCAAGGAAGATAGAGAGGAGTATGCAAAGATAGTCGGAGTGCCGGCCGAGCTTGTGCCAAGTGCAAGAGGGTATGCCTATCCGCAGATTATAGAGGCTATCGAAAGAGGGGAGATAAAGGCTCTTTGGGTCGTAGCTACCAACCCGCTTGTCAGTTTTCCCGACCAAAAGAGGCTAAGAGCCGCTTTGAAGAAGCTCGAAATTCTCGTAGTGCAAGACAGTTTCATGAGCGACACCGCGAAAGTGGCGGATGTACTCTTCGGTGCGGCTACCTGGAGTGAAAAGAGTGGAACCTATACAAACAGCGAGAGGCGCTGTAACTTGGCTAAAAAGTCGGTTCCAAACTACAAAGATTCAAAGAGCGACTTTGAGATAGTGGTGGAGTTTTCCAAATATTTCGAGGGAAAATATGAGCTCCTTTTCAACGGTTGGAATGGGCCGGAAGATGCTTTCGAGGAGTGGAAGAGGGTAAGCAGAGGCAGACTCTGCGACTACAGCGGTATGACGTATGAGAAGATAGAGAAGCTTGGAGGTATTCAGTGGCCCTGCAACGAAGAGCATCCGGAAGGGACCAAAAGGCTATATTACGAAGGTATGGCTACACCTAACGAGGGGGGAAAGCCTAAGTTTATCTTTTCCGAGTGGAAGCCTATGGAAGAGGATATCTGCAGCTCATTCCCTCTTATTTTGAATACCGGAAGAACCGTAGAGCAGTTTCATACGCGCACCAAAACCGGAACCATAAAGATATTGGAGGACCTCGCACCCGAAGCATGGGTGGAGTTGAGCCCAAAAGATGCGGCAAAACTGCAGGTTAAATCGGGTGATCGTATCTCTCTCAGTTCTGAAAGAGGCAGGGTGGACGATGTTGTGGTTCGGGTGACCGAAGCCGTTAGAGAGGGAAATGTTTTTGTACCTTTTCATTTTAACGAACAGCTTGTAAACACCCTTACCCAGTCGCTTTTTGACCCTAAATCTTTTGAGCCCAACTATAAGCAGACCGCGGTTCAGCTACATAGCCAAAAGGTGCCAGAAGGCATACCTTTCGAAAAAGAGGAGGTGGCGGGAGCCCTATCTTACGAGAAAGTTGAGAAGAGTTCAAGAAAAAGTGAAAGCAAAGAGAGAGTAGAAACGGCGTAGCATGCCAAATTGCCTTCATCTATTTTATACGGATTATTTGGAGCTTGAAAATACCGATTGTTCAACAGGTCGGCACAACTTCAGATAACCGTATAATTTCGATTATAGAAAATAGTTTACAAAAAACTTTTCGAAAAATTATTTTTTGTAGTAAAAATTTTATAAATTATTATATAATCCTCCTATGGAAAAGGCTACCATCGATTTGAAACGAAGTACGTATGAAGAGTTACTCTACTACTCAAAGATTTTGAATACTCCTCCGGAAACTCTAACAGAAAAGGCACTGGAGGCTCTCTTTTTGGAAATGAGCAAGCAGCTTGCCCAAAATAGCAGCTTCGACGACAACGCCCAGACAAACCTAAGTTACGATGAGTTCTGGGATGGGGTCGATATTTGAGTTCATATTTGGTACCCTTGATTTGCCGGCATTTATCTTTTTTGGAAAATACCGATTTGTATAAAATAATTAAAATTAAAAGCCAGGCTTTAATGTTATATAAATCAAAATTATATTATACGGGTGAAACGTTATGAATGCTAGTAGCCTGAAATCGAAAATCCTTGCACTTGTAGTGCTTCCTGCGATAGTTTTGATCTATTTTGTCTACCAATATGTAGATGCAAAATATATCCAGTATAAAAACAGTATCTATCTTGAAAACTCTGCATATTACGTAAAATCTTCATCTGAACTCAATAGAGAGATTCAAAAAGAGAGAGGTCTGAGTATCGGATATATCGCAAATGGCGACTTTTTCAAGAAGATGCTTGTAAAACAGCGAAAAGAGACCGATAGAATATATGAAGAGTTTTTAGAGCGAGTAAGAGCCTTGGAGTTCAAAAATGAGAGCGAAACTCTGAAAAACTTGATAAAAGAGTATGAAAGTATCGTAGAATTAAGAGAGAGGGTCGATCAGCGTACAGCTTCCGTAATAGAGGTTTTGAACGTATATAGCCGTATGACCAGAGAGCTTATAGAGTCGGCATCGGCTATGAAGTACCTTTTTTTGAATGAACCATTTTTCAAGCTTGTAAACAGTTACATAATGATACTGAAAATCTGCGAAGAGAGTGGAAAAGAGAGGGCTTTGATCTCCTATACTCTTGCCAAGCATAAAATTGCACCTTCAATACAGAGAGAGCTTTTCAAGATAGATGCGAAACTTGAAGGTTTCTATGAGGTTTTTCAAAACGAATCGAGTGCTGTTGCGATGACGATATTCGACCAATTCGTAAACAATACTGTTAAGTCAAGGTACGACGATATAAAAAGAGATGTTATTTACGGAGGTAAGATCGGTATAGATAGCGATATATGGTGGAATATCGCTACAAAGTATATAGATGCTATGTATGGTGCTAATGATGAAGTTATGAAAGAGCTTTTCAAGCTTAAAAATTCATTGAAAAATAGTGCTTTCGAGTCCCTGAAATGGAGCCTTCTGCTTTTGGCGATCTGTCTGATCGCTTTTGTTTTGATGATTTGGTATTTGGCAAGAGTTTTTGAAGCCTATAATGAGCAGGTAAGGTTAACGGAGTTCAACAGGAAGCTTTACAAAGCTTTTGCCGAATATCTTGAGATACTTATATTCAGTAACTCGAAAGAGTTGTACGCAGAGTCTCTTCTGATATCTCTTAACAGATTGGGATTTTTCAAATATCTTTGGATAGCTAAAGTCGATTGTGAGAAAAAGATAACGCCGGTTGTCGGGGAGAATATTTCAACATCTCTGCTTGAGCAGACGTTGAGTCAAAATATATCTTCATGCGAGAAATTGAAAAAGGTTTTGATCGGTGTTGCCGTCAGCGGTAAATATGAGCTGGTCGAGAGTGTAGATTCGGATGAGTTGCTGAACGATGGAGTTTCATGTTTTGGCTTTTTCCCTTTGGGAAAAATGGATGAAAGCTTTTATGTTTTAGTATCGGCTTTGAAAGATGAATATGACTTCAATGTGACTCTTGTGGACTATTTGAACAGGTTCTCCTCAACTTACAAGTATGCCGTAGAAAAGATTTCGATTCAACAAAGAGAGGCTGAGGTCAAAAAAGAGCTTACGGTTATGGCTACTGCGTTTGACTCATATGAAGCTATAACCATTACCGATGCAACAGGTAAAATTATCAAAATCAACAAAGCCTTTGAAAGAATCACAGGCTACTCTGAAGATGAAGCGATAGGGCAAAACCCAAATATGCTTAAGTCCGGTATGCACGATAAAGAGTTCTATATGAATATGTGGGACTCTATAAGAAAAAACGGGTACTGGAAAGGTGAAATCTACAATTGTCGTAAAAACGGGGAGATATACCCTGAGATGCTCTCAATAAGTTCGGTTTACAACGACTCGGGCGATGTAACAAACTATGTCGCACACTTTTTCGATATTTCAGATTTGAAATCTGCCCAAGAGGAGGCTGAGTTCAGAGCCCAGCACGACCATCTTACCGGCTTGCTGAACAGGCAGAAGTTAAGCGATGAGCTATCGAAAGTCTACAAAGAGAGTATCAAGAGTGGTCAGGTCTCTGCTTTCATATATATAGACATAGACAACTTCAAACAGATAAACGATCTCTACACACACGATATAGGCGATAAGGTTTTAACGGAAGTTGCAAATAGACTCAAGTCGTTGGCTTATGAAAAAGATCTTATCGGCAGGCTTGGCGGTGACGAGTTCGCCTTCGTTTCAGTAGGGCTGGGTGAAGATAAGATGGAGGCTATAAAGAGGGTCTCCATACTGCTTGAAAAGATCAAAAGTATCTTTGAAAAGCCTGTACGTGTGGATGGCCAGGTGATAGAAGTCACTTTCAGTATGGGAGTAAAACTCTTTCCGGATGCCGAAAAGAGTGAAAAAGAGGTGATAATTTGTGCAGATATCGCCATGTATCATGCAAAAAAGAGTGGAAAGAACCAATACACTGTTTTCGATGAGCGTCTCGATATTCAGGCAAGGGAGTTTTTGGTTTTAAAAAATGAGTTCAAAAAAGCTCTGGAAAATTCAGAAATTGTAGCTCACTACCAGCCAAAAGTTAGATTGCCTGATCGTGCTGTTTGCGGTTTTGAAGCTTTGGCCAGGTGGCAGCATCCCAAAAAAGGTCTTTTGCCGCCTTCAGCTTTTATAAGTGCCACGGAGTCGAACAGACTTGCATTCGATTTGACGGTATATATGATAAAAATGGTTGGAAAACAGGCCAAAGAGTGGAAAGAGAGTCTCGAAGGGTTTGAGCAGAGGATAGCGGTGAATATTTCGGCGGAAGTGTTCAACAGTAAGAGATTTTACGATGAGGTAGAGCGTGTCATTTTGGAATCTAACCTCGATACCTCCCTTTTGGAGTTTGAGATAGTAGAGGATGTCTTGATGCAGGATATCGATAAAGCGATAGATGTTATCAAAAGCTTCAAAGAGATGGGTATAACATTTGCCATAGACGACTTTGGTACAGGTTACTCTTCGTTCAACTATTTGAAAAAACTTCCCGTAGATACGCTGAAAATAGATAGAAGTTTTCTTGAAAACCTTGAAAGCTCCAATAACAGAGATATTGTGAAAATTTTGATAGATGCTGCATCGATATTTGGAATGAATAGCGTGGCCGAGGGTGTCGAGAGTAAAGAGATAGAAGAGTTTCTCTACTCTTGCGGATGTAAATGCTACCAGGGTTATCTCTTCAGCAAGCCGATTTCAGCAAAAGAGGTCGAGGCTGTTTGGAAGAGCTGGACAAATGGAGAGAGTGTTGTGGCTTAGAGACTTTTTAAAAATGTAGCCGTGAAATAGAGTGAGTGCGACATAAGTATCGGTAAATGGCGGAAAAAGAGGCTACAATAAAGAAAAAAGATAGAGGAGAGTCTATGAAAAAAGAGTTGAAGCGCACGCAAAGAGCTATAGAGGAGTTGTTGAAGGTCCTTGGAGAGACCGAGACAGAGCTAAACGACATTGACAAAGCCATAAAAAAGGGCCGCGACAAAGTAGCGAAGTTGGAAGAAAAAGTACTGGACATCGTCTCGCAGATGCAAAAGCTCGAGCGTAAAATTCACAAGAAAGTAAACAAGATAGCAAGAGTTAAAAAGCTTATATTGAAAGCAAAAACCCCTGGTGAACTTGAAACTTACGAGAGAGACTACAACCGTCTTGTGAAAGAGCTCTCCTCATTGGAGAAAGAGTATAAGAGACTTCAAAAAAGGTACGAGGCTCTGGTGGCAAAAGAGGAGAGGGCCTTGGAGAGGGAGATGGAGCTCGAAGAGGAGGCTGCCAGAATTTCAGAGTCTCAGCACCATGCCATAGCCGCAGTTCGGGAGTCTATGGGACGTTTGGCCGGCACAATAAACCTCTACTGATCTACAACCTACCCCTTTTTAAGCAGTAACCCCGCACCCACTATCATTGCGATACCAAGCCAGACCCAAAGGTCCGGCACGGGGTCGCCAAGCATAACTCCAAATCCGACGGCAAACGGAATGTTCGTGTAGCTTACTACCCCCACTACACCTGCTTTCCCAAGAGAGTATGCCTTTGTAAGCAGCCACTGAGAGAGTGTCGAAATGAGAGCCATAAGAAGTATGAGAAGCCAAATTTTCATCGAAAAGGAAAGAGTGAAGTGAGGAAACAGAAATTCAAGATGTTTCGGTACCTTAACAAAAGGTGCCGAAAGAAAAAGAGCGATAGGCATAACGGTACCTACACCGACAAACGATAGGACGATCAGCCGTGCGTCGTATATGTCGCGGATACGCTTGATAGTGGCATAGGCGCATGCGGCGAAGAATCCGCCAAGAAGCCCGAGAAAGTGTTCGTACCCCATAGCCATACCGGAAGGTTTGGCTATGAACACCACTCCGGCAAACCCAACAAAAAGGGCTGTGACGGAGTAGACGTTAAGCCGTTCGTTCATAAGGAAAAATGCCAAAATCGCGACAAATAGAGGGGATGTCTTATTGAGAGTTATCGCCTCACCGAGTGGTATTTCGGTTATAGTATAGAAAAAGAGAATCATAGCGGCAAAGCCGAAAACTCCGCGTAGAAGCAGTAGATGGATTTTGCCTCCGGGAAGTTTTGTCGGAGTGTGTCTAAGGGCAGCCAATATTATCATGACACCTATGATATTTCTAAAAAAGACTATCTCCATTGCGCTCAAATCTTCACCCAAAACTTTCGCTATCGCGCCGTTTAATGCAGATATGAAAGCACTTGAGAGCATAAATAGTATGCCTCTGTCGATGCCGTTTAAGGAGTGAACTCTTTGCCGCATATATTCCCGATTATTTTTGATTTAAACTTTATAAGAAGCGGAATTATAGCTAATTAGTCGGATGATCTGCTATAAACTCTTTTAAATCCTCTATATTCAAAGGGCGACAGAAGTAGTATCCTTGGAACAGGTCGCAGCCAAGTTCGCTTAGCCGTATAAACTGCTTCTCCTCTTCCACGCCTTCTGCGACTATCGAGAATCCGAGAGTTTTGCCCAGAGTGATGATCGCTTTGACCATCGCTTCGGACTCTTTGTCTACAAGAAGAGTATCTACGAAACTCTTATCAATTTTGAGTTCGTCTATAGGCAGTTTTTTCAACATCCCCAGCGATGAATACCCTGTGCCGAAATCGTCAAGAGATATTTTGAACCCTTTTCTTTTAAGTTTCTGAAGGCTCTCTTGTATAAATTCCAACTCCTCTATGAAGAGCGATTCGGTAATCTCTACGACTATATTTGAAGATTCCAGCAAACCGTTTTCGACCTTCTTCATAAAGCTCTCTATAAACCCTTTTTCATTGAACTGTCTTATCGATATATTCAGCGCCAGAGTGAATTTAGAGTCTAAACTTTTTTGTAGAGTCCCAATCTCGTTTATGGCACGGCGGGCTATATATCGACCAATTTTTGGCATCAGCCCGCTCTCTTCAGCTATCTTTATGAACTCTTCCGGGTGGATAACTCCCAACTTTTCGTTCTCCCATCTGACCAACGCTTCGACGCCGTGCAAAGAGCCCTCTCTTTGCATCTGTGGCTGGTATACAAGCGTCAACTCCTCTTTCTCTATGGCGTTTCTCAGCTCCTGTTCTATTAAAGAGTAGCGGTTTCGCAAAGACTTCAACTCGCTTGTGAAGAAAGCGAAACTGTTTTTGGAGCGTTTGGCATGATACATTGCGATATCTGCGGCACTGAGCAGTTCGAAGAGTTTGGTTCCATCAAGCGGGTAGCGACTTATACCGATGCTTACCCCTATCGTGAACTCCATACCTTCTACTTCATATGGTTGTGAAATAGCCTCTATGAGCAGACGTG
>JALSPH010000228.1 GCA_026986055.1 Campylobacterales bacterium | reverse complement strand
CCGGTAATGAGTGTCGATTTCGTGCCTATGAAATATGAGAATTTTTGGGTAAAAAGGGTGGGAAAGCCTAAAAGATATGCAAAAGGGGAGTATCTGGTGCATGAGATAGAGTACCTATTCTTTCCACAAAAAGCGGAAGATCTGAAAATCGGGCCTGCGGAGGTAAAGGTTGCGACCGCCAAAAAGATGAGAGACGCTTTCGGTTTTATAGTAAGAAGGCCGCAGTGGACCACTCTTGTTTCCAGGCCTGTGACTCTGCATGTAAAACCTCTTCCAAAAGGGGTGAATCTTGTAGGTAAATTTACTCTTGACGTCTCCGTATCGGACAAGGAGGTAGAAGCGGGAAAACCGGTCACTCTGACTCTGAAGGTGGAGGCAAGAGGCAATATAGAAGATTTCGATCTGCCTCTTTTCAAAATAGATGGCGTTACCGTCTATGCTCAGGAGCCTAAGGTTTTGCAGCGATATGCCCATGGCATCTACAGCGGAAGTTGGGGGAGGAAATTTGTACTTATTGCGGAGCGATCCTACACGATCCCTCCATTTAGTTTCAAATATTTCGATCCAGATGAAAAAAGTGTCAAAACGGTCTCCAGTGAGCCTATTTTTGTCGAAGTCAAGGGGAGTTTGGCTCCTGCAAAAGAGTTCGTGGCTAAGGAAAAGAGCGGTATGAAAGGGGAGAGTGAGTTGGATTATATATATTTGGCTATATCTTTTGCTTTGGGTATGGCTACAATGTACCTTCTGCTTAAACTTTATGGAAAGAGGAAAAAAAGAGAGCCGACGCTGAATGTCGGCAGCGAACTTGGAATGTTGCAGCAGCTTCTTCCCTACGTATCGGAGTCGAAAGAGGCTGCGCAGATGGCGGAGAATCTATATGCGAACATATTTGAAGGAAGGGCCGTCAAGATAGATAAGAAGATGTACAAAAAGTTGATCGACTCGCTGCAAAAAAGGGACTTGGAGGAGTCCTTATAGAATATCGTGCAGCTTTTTGGCCTCCTCCATCCACTTCTTGACACCTTCCCAGTCGGAGTCGTTTATCAGCCTCCTGCACTCTTTCAACTCCTCTTCGAAGTGGTCCATCGCATCCAGAAGGTTGTCTCTGTTCTGTTTGAAGATCTCCTCCCACATGACAGGTGAGCTTTTGGCAAGGCGACTCATATCTTTGAAGCCACCGGCGGCCAGAATGAGAATGTTTTTTGCATCCTCCTGGGCCAAAACGGCATTTGCCAGAGCGTAGCTTATGGCGTGCGGCAGATGGCTTATGTATGCTGCGTGGCGATCGTGCTCTTTTGCATCCATCGTGACGACTCTCATGCCGATCGCTTCAAAAAGGGTGCGTGCCAAAATTTTCTGACGCTCGCCGCTCTCTTCGATATTGCACAAAACGACTACTCTATCTCTATATAGGTTTGCAACAGCCGCATCGGGCCCGAACTTCTCCGTACCGGCCATAGGGTGAGCCGGCACGACGTTTTTGCGGATGGCAGGAGGAATACTCTCGACGATTTTCGCTTTTGTGCTTCCCAAATCTATTATGGTGCACTTTTGATCTACATCTTCGAGTTGATACAGGGCTTTTATGATGCCCTCTACGGGAATGGCAAGAAAGATTACATCACACCGCTTTATCTCTTCCCATCCGACTATAGCGTCTACAAGGTCGTGCTCCAAAGCGGTTTTGCAGTGTTCGGTGTTGTGGTCGTAACCTACGATTTTGCCGACTTCCGCCACACCTTTTAGCGCAAGCCCCATGGAGCCGCCCATGAGGCCAAGCCCTACTATTCCAACCACCATAATTGAATTCCTTTCCTGAATAATCCAAAATTGTATCCAATATTCTGTTTGATAGAGTTTAATACTTCTTCGCACCGGATAAAAGAAAAGTTGTATATTTTGAAGTGGCAACAGACACATCGCCAAACGAGTGCGATTTGCCGATGGACGCCTTCAAAATCTCTAAAAACCGCTAACCTCTTCGAGACCCTGACGGGCAAGCGCGGTTTTTGGCCGAGAAATTTCTGGCTCAAATCGCAAGTTTGACTCTGTGTCTATTGCCACTCTTTATCAATGTACTATTTGGTACGTGCCACTCCTTAGTAACACCAATAACCTTAATAAAACCCTCTGAAAAATTGATGATGAAGGAAAGCTTTAGTTTTCCAATTTTTCAGAGTTAGACTCAAGCGCCATTTCGGTCTGTAACGTCCCTTTAATTGAAAAAATGATAATATTGAAACCTTTTTAGCTGCGAAGCCACTTTTTTAACGAGGATTTGAATGAAACGTACTCTATCGGCCATATTGCTGACGGCAACTCTGGCCGCGGCACAGCAGATCGAAGCGATCAAGTTCGATGGTCTTATCCATCTATCGCCGGAGATCGCCAAAGAGATAGTAAAAATCGAACCGGGTGAAGGGTTGGATATAGAGAAGGTTGACGAGGCGATAAAGAGACTCTTTTCCCAAGGCTACTTCGAAGATATATGGGTGACTGAAGAGAGGGGTGTTTTAACGTTTCACTTCAAAGAGAAGCCGGTGATTTCACAGATCGAGTTTGTCGGTTACGGCGAGAGCAAAAAGGATGAGTTGCTCACGCAAATCGGTTTGAAAAAGGGTGATATCTACGACGAACGAAAGATCGAGAGTGCCGTAGAAAAGCTCAGATCCATCATAGAAGCGGAGGGGTATTTCGACACGGTCATAGAACCTGAGACCAAGATACTCGAAAACGGCAGTGTCAAGGTGAAGTTCCTTGTGAACAAGGGTGAAAACATCATAATCAAGAGGCTGAACCTTTGCGGTGCCGAAAGTTTCGACAAGGGTGATATAGAGAGTGTACTCGCCAACCGAGAGCGGGATTTCATGGGATGGATGTGGGGACTCAACGACGGAAAAGTCAAGATAGACCAGCTCAAGTACGACGCTCCCAGAATCAGAGACTTCTACATGCGCCACGGATATCTGGACGCCAAAGTGGAGCAGCCTCTTTTACGTGTAGATTTCAACCAGTACAGGGCGATTTTGGACTTTAAGATAAAAGAGGGGGCGGTCTATAGGGTAGAGGATGTCGAAATAGAGTTGACCGAACCGGTTGCCGATATAAAGAGCCTCAAAGAGGATTTGAGGGTCGATCCGGGAGAGGTTTTCAACATAGACGACCTGCGCCGGGATATGGAGAAGCTCAAAGAGAAGATAGCGAATCTAGGATATGCGTATGTGCGTGTCATACCTGATTTCAAAAAGGATGAGAAGAGACATACGGCGGTAGTTACCTACAAAATCGTTCCTGGTCAAAAAGTGCATATTCGAGACGTTATAATCTCCGGAAACAGTAGAACGCTTGACAGGGTTATCAGAAGGGAGATATATCTTGCTCCGGGAGACACATACAACCTGACCGATTTGAAAGACTCCAAGTCCGCACTGATGAGGACAGGGTATTTTGAAAAAGTAGTTATCGATGAGAGAAGGGTCAGTGAAAATGAGATGGATCTGGTCGTCAACGTAAAAGAGACGCAAACCGGCAACATTATGATAGGCGGCGGTTACGGAAGTTACGACGGGTTCATAGTCAATGCATCTATAAACGACAGAAATATCTTCGGAAGCGGATTGTCGTTGGGTGTGAGCGTAGATTTTTCAAAAAGAAGGAACTATTTCAATTTCAACATAACCAATCCAAGAATTTTCGATAGCGACTTCAGTACAGGTTTCAACATCTACAACTCTCAATATATCTCATATAACTATACTGAAAAGAGGAAAGGGGGGTCTATAAATATCGGACGCAAAATAGCTCGATACTGGCACGCCTCTTTGAGCTATCAATACTTCAGTACGCAGCTTACCGGAATGGACCCCAACTACCCGGACTATAATTTATATTATGACAAGCCTTTCGATACAAGTGCCATCACTCCTTCGCTTCGTTTCAACAATACGGACGATTACTATCTGCCGCGTCACGGTATCATATTTGGCGTAAGCGCAGAGTATGCCGGAATAGGAGCGGATGCCAGGTTCAACAAGAACTATATGAACTTCTCGATATTCAGAGGATTGGAAGATGAGCTGAACTACGATCTGATTTTGCGCTACAAAGCGAGGCTCGGTTTCATTCCATGGAGCCAAAAGCTTCCGGTAAACGAGAAGTTCTTCATGGGGGGCATAAGAACGGTACGCGGGTATCAGTCCGGCTCTATCTCCCAGAAGGATGCAAACGGTTATCTTCTTGGCGGAAAATATACATTCTCCAACTCGGTTGAAGCGAGTATCCCGCTGGTCGATGCGGCAAAAATGCGTCTTGCCTTTTTCCTAGACTACGGAATGATCGGAGAGAATGCATTTACGGATGAGAAGCGTGCGGGAACGGGAGTGGCGATAGAGTGGTTCTCTCCGATGGGGCCTATAAGCCTGATTTTCGCCAGAGCTCTAATGAGCAAAGAGGGTGACCGCACATCCTCCTTCGAGTTTACGATGGGAACGCAGTTTTAGGAGAGTCAAAGAGTTTTGAGGCTATTCGAAACGTACGGCGATGGGGGCCGGCTTCTCAAGCTCTTTCAGCCGCTCTCTTGCAAGATATGTGTCAAAAGGTGTCTTAAGGGTAAGGACATCCGCTCGATATTCCGCCTCCACTTTTCCGTATGCTCTGCTCATATGAACCGTCTGAGCGAGCGAAACTATATAACTTAGCCAAAAGAGGGTCTCTTCATTCGGCAGCAACTCTTTGTAGGGTTTCGTGAAGCTCTCTTTTGGGAGGCGTCTTTTATGGAAACGTATAAGAGTCGCGATAAGAATCATATCTTCATGTGTAAAACCGTAATCCAGATCGTTCATGATCATATATGCGCTATGTTTATGGTAGGCGTAAAAGTCAAGTCTGACGCCTATTTGTGAGAGTTTGGCCGCTATGTGAAGATGTCTTTTCAGCTCTTCGGGAAGGTTGAAAGGCTTTTTCAAAGCGTCGAAAATTGCAGAGGCGGTGGAGGCGATGTTCGAAGCGAGTTTGGTATCGCTGCAGAATCTGTCTTGAAGACTTCTTACGCTTGGATTGAAATTGGCCGGAAAGAGGCCGTTACTGTTTCTAAGAAGATCGCTCAAAAAGAGCCCCTCTCTTACACCGGCACCGCTTGTTATGACCTCTTTTGCAGATAACTTTTCCAATACTTTCAAAAATATGAGAGCGCCGGGTCTAATCGTATCGAGTCGATCCTTTTTTATCCCATATTTCGAGAGCTTTAAAATAGGCGCGTATGCAACCTTTTTGAGAAACTTTCTCTCATCCTCAAGAGTGTAGCGGAAGGCGTGAATCTTCTCTATAGTGTGGTGGTTGCGCTGTAGAATCGCTTTTGAAAGGGCTCGTATAGTGCCTCCGATACCTACGGCAACACTCTCTTTGAACTCGGTAGGAAGGGATTTAAGAGCGTCTGTTATATACTCTTCCGCTTCCTCTATGGGAGCCTTTTTGTCGAAAAAGAGCTCCTTTAGTCTTACGGTACCTATATTTAACGAAAAAACGCTTTTGACTCTTCTATTTTCTATAAGTGCCAGCTCTGTGGAGCCGCCGCCGATATCTATGGTTACGGCACTCTCGATAGGAAGAAGATTGGCTGCCGCCACTCCCCCGAGATAGGCCTCTTTGTCGCCTTCGATTACCTTTATTTTTAGGCCGAGCCTATCGTATACGAGTTTCAAAAACTCTTTTTTGTTCGGTGCATCCCGAACGGCGGAGGTGGCGACACATAATGTTTTTCGTACTTTGTAACTTTTGGAGATTGTCAAAAACTGTGACAGGGCCTGTAAAGCTCTCTCCATCGCAGCAGGTTGAAGATAGCCCTTTTTTTCGTAAGCCCCTTCGGATATACGTACGCGGCTTCGCGTCTCGTTAAGGAGGTAGAAACCGTAACGGCTGGTGCGTTCATACACCACCATCCTGGCCGAGTTCGAGCCGATATCTATGACGGCGGTGCGTTTTGCCATTAGTGCTCTTTCTGAAGATGTTCAAATTTGAACTTCAGCTCCTCCACACTTTCGACATTGTCAGGGTCCGGAACGATACAGTCGACCGGGCATACGGCAACACATGCGGGTTCGTCGTAGTGCCCTACGCATTCGGTACACAGGTCTGGATCGATGACGTAGATCGGGTCTCCCTCTTCGATCGCACCGTTTGGACATTCGTCGCGGCATGCATCACATGCTATACATTCATCGGTAATCATCAATGCCATATTTATAACCTTCCAAAAAATAAAATTCTGAGATTTATAACCTATGTAGCCTTAGCCAATACTTAAAAATAAATTTCACCCTATCGGTGATAAAAAGTTATCTTATTTGGCTATGTTTGGGAGTTCGCACTGAGGTGTAGTGGCGAAAATTAGCGATGCTATGGTTCCGCTTTTACCGTCGGTTCTGTTTTTCAAAGAGATTCTGGCCCCCATGGCATCGGCAGCAGACTTTGCCAGAAAGAGACCAAGACCGGCTCCGGGGGCGTTGCCGACCCTTTTGAATGGGGCGAACAGATCGATCGACTCGTCTATGCCAGGTCCCTCGTCGATAACTTCTAGGCGAATCTTATCTTCATCTATAAGGCGCGTTTTCAGTACGATTTTTTTCCCTTCCGGTGTAAACTTTATGGCGTTTTGGAGGAAGTTCTGCAAAATCTGATTGAGAAGTGTGGTCTGTATAAGACCCGGCAGAGAGTCAGGCTGCAGATCCAAAATGAGCTCTCTCTTTTCAGATTTCGCCAGAAGCTTGAAATCTTCACCCTTTTTGCGAATGAACTCCATGATATCTATCTGCTGCGGCAGTTCGAAGTGGGCACCTTCTAGGCGGCCGATCTCCAGTATGGAGCCGATCATACTGTTTAGTTCGAGAATCGTTTTGTTGGAAAGCTGAAGTGCCTCTATATACTTTTCGGGCTCCCGTCTCTTTATTAGAGTGACATCGTTTTTCAGTTTCATCACGTTAAGCGGAGTTTTCAGTTCGTGGGCGGCTCCTATGAAGAGCTCCTTTTGGTATTTGACAAATGTCTGTATACGGTTTATCAGACGGTTTATCGACTCGCCGAGAGGAACGAACTCTTCGGGAAGTGTTTTCGTGTTTATCGTAGTCAGGAAATTCTCGTTGAGTGCAGAGAGCTTTTTGCTCATACGCGTAATAGGAACGAGAAGCATAGCGGATAGCCCGAAAGCGTAAAGCACTATCAGTATGAGGCTTATAAGGTTTATCACTATTATGGAACGGAGAATCTTTTCCAGCATCATCGCAATGTTAGAAATATCTTTTTTTATAAGAAGGTAAGTTTGCGCTTTGAAGTTGTAAGGGTAAATCAACTCCAGATAGTGCTTTCCGTTTTCACTCTTTTCGCGCCACTCTATGGAGCTGTAGAATCGGTGAGGAGCTCCGATAACCTGAGCGGTTATCTGCAGAGCGTTTTTCAGATTTTTGGCATCGATCTTCTCGCCCTCTTCGTAGTCGGGAAAGGTTTGAACGATATAGCGGGCCTGATTTACCAGCTCTTGGGATATCTCATCGTAGACAGACTGTTTTATATAGGTGTAGAGCATCGTGGAAAAAATTATCAAAAGTATCGAAGATGCTATGATGAGCTGAGTCAGGAACTGGTTGCGGATACTGCGGTTTGCGGCCATAGGCACTCTTTATATTTATTATTTAAGCTGCAAAAAAGTCAAAAGAGCCCCCGGCGCAACCGCTGTTGCGGCTTTTAAGCGGCGGGGCGAATCTAGTATATAGAGGTTGAATTACTCCTCGCCCTTCTTTTGAGGGT
>JALSPH010000227.1 GCA_026986055.1 Campylobacterales bacterium | reverse complement strand
CAGGCTTCTATTCTCTTTGTAAAGAGCCTCTTTCGCCCTTATGCTCTCTATACCGTAGGGCGTAACTCTGCGAAAAGCCGGCGATTTTACTTTCATAACGGTGGCGAACTTCTCTGCCATAAGGCCTCGTCCCATACTCTCGACGCCATCGGGAGTGATTTCGAAATTTTTGAAATCGAGAAAGACTACCTGCGGAACCCCCTTCTTTTCGACATTGCCTATTTTGTGCGGCTTTAGAAAGAAGATCGCCCCGAGCGTGGCCGTCAGAAGAAGCAAAAGGGTATACTTTAAATTCAGAGCCACTTTGAAAGGTACTCCTCTTCCAGCCCCTCTCTCAAGATAAGAAGCTCTATCATCTCCCTTACTGCTCCCTCTCCGCCTTTTCGACTCAAAACCGTATCGGCTATCTCGACAACCCTATGCATGGCGTCATTGGGTACGAAAGAGTGACCGCACGCTTTGAGCATTCTGTAGTCGTTCAGATCGTCGCCTATAACTGCAACCTGTTCCAGCGTAATCCCGAGTTCGTCACAGAGAGCTTCCAGCCTCGCCAGTTTGTCCTTTACCCCTTGGTAGAAGTGTTTAATGCCCAGCTCTTTGGCGCGCCTCTCTACGATTTTGGAACTCCTTCCGGTTATGATGGCTGCACGGCGCCCAAGTGCAATCCAGTTTACTATAGCGAATCCATCTTTGACGTTGAAAGCTTTTATCTCGTCACCCTCTGCCGTATAGATGATCCTTCCGTCGGTCATGCACCCATCTACGTCGAGTACTATAAGCTCTATCACAAAATTCCTTTGGTGCTTGGAATACCCGCTTTGGCATTCGGCGCAAGAGCTCTGCGAAGCGCTACTGCGTATGATTTGAAGGCCGCCTCGACTATATGGTGTCTGTTTTTCCCGCGTAGAGCACTCATATGTACGGTTATGGAGGCGTTGAAGGTAAGAGCTCTGAAAAACTCTTCGGCAAGTTCCACGTCGAACTGCCCTACTTTACCCTCAAGTTCGATATCGTATACAAGATATGGACGGTTACTCAAATCCATTGCACACGAAACTGCCGCTTCATCCATAACCACGACACTGTCGCCGAAACGCTCCACCTCCTCTATCGGGTATATAGCTTCGTTGAGTGCCTGCCCTAGAACGATACCTACATCCTCTACCGTATGGTGGTCGTCCACATGGGTGTCACCCTCGCAAACGACTTCAAGGTCGAACTGTGAGTGCTTGGAAAAACTCTCCAACATATGGTCGAAAAAACCTACACCGGTCGAAATTTTCGACTTTCCGTTTCCTTCTATATCGAGCTTCAAAACTATGTTTGTCTCTTTGGTCTCTCTTCTTCTGACTATCATCATTCTATCCCCTTGTTATAAATGCTCCCGGTATATTCCACGCCTTTATGAAATCCCTCGCTTCATCTTCACTTTTAAACCCCTTCAACCAGACGCGGTAAATAGGCGCCCCGTCCAGAGTGAATCTTTTTATTTCAGTTCGATACCTTCCCTCGAAGTTGTCGTACCTCTCTTTATATATTCGAGCTCCCTCTATCCGCCTGAAAGAGCCGACCTGTACGGCAAAACCGGAAAGAACCACATTCTCCCTGACCTTTCCACCTTTTTTGGCGGCGGCTGAGGCTATCAGAGAGTCGAATCCCAAAACCTGAAGGGTAACCGGTGCGGTACCTGTTTTGTCTATCCCTATCTTCCTGCCTGCCGTATAGGAGAGGTCTATTATCCTCCCGCTTACGAAGGGACCCCTGTCGTTTATACGGACGACTACCGAGCGTCCGTTTCTTTTGTTGGTAACTCTTACCATCGTATTCATAGGAAGGGTCTTGTGCGCGGCAGTCATGGCGTACATGTTGTAACGCTCTCCGTTCGAGGTGGTGCCGCCGTGAAAGTCCGGACCGTACCAGCTGGCGATACCCTCCTGACGCCACCCGACGGAGACTACCGTAGGGTAGTAGCGCTTTCCGTTTATCGTATATGGTCTAAGCGTCGCTCTATGCATCGCCTCGGAAGATTTTGGCTTTGAAGGCACGGTATAGTCGTAACTCGGGTATGGCTGCCTACTACAGCCTGCAAAGAGTATCATCAAAAATCCAAAGAGCAGAAAGAGTGAGTTAGTTCGGTATGACAATCTTATCCCCTATATGGATAATATTGCTCTTCAGATCGTTGCGAGCCTTCAGTGTTGCCACCTTTATACCGAAAAGTTTCGCGATTTTGTATATAGAGTCCCCTTTTTTGACCCGGTAATGGCGAATACTGCCTCTTGGGACAGGAATGATCAACTCCTGTTTCGGGTATATCACCGCTTTTTTCATCTTGTTGAAACTGAGAATCATCTTGTAGTTTATGCCGTATCGGTAGGCGATTTTGCTAAGGCTCTCACCCTTTTTTACACTATGTACCAAAAACATATTCTTCTGTCTGCCGGGCTTGTAGGACTCTTTGAAAAGAGTAAGCTTCTCATAGGGAATATTTATCTCCGCACTCTCTTTGGGCGGAGTGAAGCCGTAGTTGAACTGCGGGTTGAGCTTTAAAAGCTCTTCACTTTTCATCCCTATCGTAGCCGCTATATGCTCTATCGTTTCACCCCCGCTGACTTTGACTCTCACTAGAGAGTTTCCTTCGCTTCGGTTGAAAGAGTAGGCGCTGATATCGGCAAAGAGCATACTCGCATCGTTGGATACCAGTGCAAGAGAGAGTATTTTTCTCAAATAGTGTCTGCTCTCTTTTGGAAGATACTTTTTCTTATCGTCCAGCAGAACGTGCAAAGAGTCGCTTCCGGCCTTTTTTATGGCACGCATAACCCTGCCCTCACCGCAATTGTAGGCTAACGCTGCCAGATACCATTTGCCGAAAAGCTTGTGAAGTCTTTTAAGGTAGGCTATTGCCGCTTCCGTAGAGCGTACCGGATCTCTTCTTTCATCTATATAGCGGTCTATCTTGAGACCGTACCTTTTTGCGGTTTTGGGCATGAATTGCCAGAGCCCTGAAGCTTTGGCATGAGATAGTGCGTGTGCATCGAAGTGCGACTCCGCCATCGCCATATATAGAAAAACGGGAGGAATCGAACTGTCGTGGATCATCTTTCTGAGCGTAGGTATGTAGAGCGCCCCTCTTTCGAGAACCTTGACGTAGTGGTGCCTCTTTACGGTAGAGAGGTCGTTTTTAAGCTGAATAAATAGAGGATCACCTAGAAAGGATGGGTCAATATCGAGCGTTTGGAGCACTTTTATATCGTCGCCGTACTGCGGCTCGACAAAGAGCGAGGCATGCAGAAGACTCCCAACCGTAAGAAAAATCAGAAGCAGATATTTCACACTCTCTCTCCAAACATTTTATTAAAACGGCATATAGTATACCATCTACAAGGTAGCAAACTCTTTAAAGAGCCTTTTGGCGTTGTCGGTAGTCACCGCCGCTACCTCATCGAACGAGATAGAGAGAATATCGGCAATTTTCTCTACAACGTAACGGGTGTAGAGAGGCTCGTTCCGTTTGCCTCGGTAAGGGTGCGGCGTAAGGTAGGGCGCATCGGTCTCCACTACTATGCGATCCATTGGAATTTTAGGCAGAACGTGAGGAAGCTTTTTGGCGTTTTTGAACGTCAAAACCCCTCCTATTCCGTAGTAGAAGTTATCCTGCGCAAGCGAAAGGAGCTGTTCGTCGGCATTGTAACAGTGCAAAACTCCGCCGACCTCTTTAGCTTCATGCTTGACTAAAATCTCCTTCGAGTCCGAACTTGCATCACGTATGTGTACTATCAGAGGTTTTTCGACCCTTTTTGCCAACTCTATCTGAGCTGCGAAAACCCTCTTTTGCATAGCTATAACTTCATGTTTTGAAGCTTCATCTTCCGGGAGCCTATAGTAGTCCAAACCGCACTCGCCGACCGCGATACATTTAGGATCTTCCAGATATTTCATAAGATACTCTTCATCGTACATCTCTATATCGTATGGGTGGACGCCGGCAGCGTAGAAAACCCCATCGAATCTGTGTGCGATTTTTCGAGCCTTTTCAAGCGTCTTCGGGTCGGCACCCGGAATCAAAAAACCTTTTACATCATGCTCTTTGGCTCTTTCTATCACCTCATCCAGATCTTCATCAAACCTCTTATCGTCGAGATGGCAATGGGTATCTATAATCATGCTTGGTCAAACTCCTTCAAAATTCTTTCGGCAAGCTTCGAAGCTTCGGCCATCTTGCTCTCTCCGGCTATCATTCTCGATATCTCTTCGACCCTCTCATCTTTACCAAGAAGTTTCGCCACACTCTCTTCACCCTCTTTTGTAACGAGAATATGTTGATTTGCCGCGGCACTCAGATGGGGCTGATGGGAGATGGCTATGACTTGGTAGTTTTTCGAGAGCGCTTTTAGAAGTTTGGCTATGGCTATAGACTCGTCGCCGCTCACATTTGCATCGATCTCATCGATCAGCAAAACCCCTTCCGCACCAGATAGCTCGCTTTTACAGAGTAAAAGAGCGAGTCTGATCCTGTTGAACTCTCCGCCGCTCAAAGTATCCACGCTTGAGCCCTGCAGATCTATCTCCACACGATCTATACCGGTAGCATCGAGACGTTTGGTAGAAAGCTTCAGTTTCATAGGAGGCATACGCAGCTGCTCGAGATAGCCGTTTATGAACCTTTCGACCTTTTGGATGGCATCCTTTCTGGTGAAGCTGATGTTTTCAGCCTCCTTTTCAAGAGCGAGAAATATGGTTTCGACCTCCCTCTGTAAATCACCGAGCTCATGATCGATATTGCGGTAATATTCGAGCTCCTTGAGCTTTTCGTCACGGTAAGCAAGAGCCTCCTCTATCGACCCGTATCTTCTTTTCAAAGAAGCGAGCACCTCTATGCGATCCAAAATAGACTCCACATCGATATCTTCAAGCTCTTCAAGCATCTCTTCGGCCCTCTCGAACTCGTTTCTAAGCATATTCATAGCCTCATCGAAAAGGGCCGTATCGCTCTCTATCATTCCAAGAGCTTCATGGACGTCGTGCTCGATATCGAAGATCCGTGAAGCTTTAGATATCGCTTCACCGATCTTCTCCCTTTTGGAGAGTTTTCTCTTTATAGCCATAAGCTCCTCATCCTCCCCGGGTCTTGGAGCCGCTTCATCTATCTTGGCTATTTCGAACTCCGCAAACTCTATAAGCTCTTTGACGCGCTTCTCGTCGCTTCTCATCTCTTCGAGTTTTAGGCTCTTTTTTCTGTAATCTTCGTAGAGTTGGCCGTAAGCTTCTCTTCTGGTGACAAAACCCGGGTCGGAGAAGGTCGCCATGGCATCTACGAGCTCAAGCAGAAGCTCGGGAGAGAGCTCTTTGTTGTTACGCTGGGCTATGTGGCCCACCAAAGGCTCCATCAACTCCTTTAGACGCTTTTTGGATATCGTTAGGTCGTTTAAAAAGTATCTTATCTTCTCTTTTTTTACGGCCCTTATCGTAACATCTTCATCTTCACTCTCGTAACTCTGCAGATCCAGAAGAGAGCTTTTTGTCAAAACCACTTCACAACGCTCGGCCTGCAGATCGTCAAGTCCGAACAGCGCAAGCAAAGAGCCCATGAAAACTGACTTACCCGCCCCGCTTGGCCCCGTAACGGCTATGAGCCCCCGCTCAAACTCGAGATCTATGGTTTTGAACCCGACAAGATTTTTCGCATAGAACCGCTCTATCATCGCCCCTGCCCCCACGATAGTTTTTCACGCAGAACGTCGAAGTAGTTTCTCTCGACTCTGTGGATCAATCTTGCGCCTATCTTTGCCTTTTTGATGACAAGAGTATCTTCAGGGCCGAAATCGTACTGCTCCTGCCCGTCTATAATGACAAGAGACTCCTTTTCCGGCGTCTTTATCTCTATCTCGAAGTCGGCAGGAATGACCAACGGTCTTTGCGTAAGGGAATGGGGACATATAGGAGTCAGTATGAAAGCGTCCGTAAGGGGAAAGGTTACAGGTCCGCCGGCAGCCAGATTGTAAGCGGTGGAACCGGTAGGAGTCGAGACTATCAGACCATCTCCATAGTATGTGTTGAACCACTTTTTATCGATATATGCGTCTATATTGACCATCTTGGAGATCGAAGGACGGCTTATGACTATATCGTTGAAAGAGTAGAGACTCTTTGCCGATTTTTCGCTCGAAAGAGCCCCCTCTATCATCATTCTCTCATCTATCCTGAACTCGCCTTGATATAGCTTTTCTACGAAAGTCTCTATTTCGGTCGGATTTATATCTGCCAAGAAACCCAAAGTTCCGGCGTTTATTCCCAAAATAGGTTTATGAAAACTGTAACTGCGTCTTGCCAGAGATATCAGCGTACCGTCTCCGCCGATAGATACGAGAATGTCGCTCTCTTCGCACATTCTTGAAAATTCCTGCCCCAGCACGCCGATCATCCCCGCACTCACGGCATCCACCAAAACCTCCGCACCCCTCTTTTCAAAAGAGCTCTTTACCTGGTAGAAGATCGCTTTCAACTCCGGTGTGGAGGGGCGCAAAACTATTCCGACCCGTTTTATATCCAGTTTGGTTCGCAAAGGAGTCCTCTCGTTTGATTTTAAACCCGACTACACAAATATCGATAATCGATAACAAGAATAGCACTGACTAAAATAGATGAGTTATAGATTTTTAGAGTGGCAGTAAAAAGATCGACAAACGAGTGCGATTTGACTGCGGACGCCTGCAAAATCTCTAAAAACCGCTAACCTCTTCGAGACCCTAACGGGCAAGCGCGGTTTTTGGCCGAGAAATTTCTGGCTCAAATCGCAAGTTTGACTCTCTTTCTACTGCCACTCTTTATTTAGTCGGTCTCTTAAAAACAATTCTAACAAAAAATAAGTTTGGTTTTGATATAATCGCGCCACTATTACCGCAACCTGCTAGAAAAGGGGCGGAGATCAACTTACCGGGGGCTATACCCCAAAGACTGGAGATCTATTTTGCGAACACACTACTGTACCGATCTTGACGAAAAGAGCGTAGGCAAAGAAGTTACGCTTGCGGGCTGGGTAAACAGCTACAGAGACCACGGCGGAGTCATATTTATAGACCTTCGCGACAAAAGCGGACTGATTCAGCTCGTATGCGACCCTGCGGACAATGAAGAGGCCCATAGAGTCGCTTCCAACATCAGAGACGAATACGTACTCATTGCAAAAGGAAAGGTGCGCCGCCGCGGAGAGGGGCTTGAAAACCCAAGGCTCAAAACGGGAAAGATAGAGGTCGTCATAGATGAGTTGACTATCGAAAACAGAAGCGAACCGATGCCTTTTACTCTCGGAGATCCGAACGTAGGTGAAGATATAAGGCTCAAATACCGCTATCTCGACCTTCGTCAAAAGGAGATGTTCGATACTTTCAAACTGCGCTCCAAAGCTGCAATAGCCGCAAGAAACCTGCTCGATTCATTAGGGTTTTTGGAGGTCGAAACCCCGATTTTGACCAAATCTACCCCGGAAGGCGCGAGAGACTACCTCGTTCCAAGCCGAGTTCACAACGGAGAGTTCTACGCCCTTCCCCAGTCGCCCCAGCTTTTCAAGCAGCTCCTGATGGTCAGCGGTTTCGATAGATATTTTCAGATAGCCAAATGTTTTAGAGACGAGGATCTTCGTGCAGACAGGCAGCCGGAGTTCACCCAGATAGATGTGGAGATGAGCTTCTGCGACCAGGAAGATGTTATGAGAGTCGCCGAAGAGCTTCTAAAAGCGATCTTTAGCGCATGCGGAAGAGAGATAGAGACGCCGTTTAAGCGCATAACCTACAAAGAGTCTATGGAAAAATATGGAAACGACCGTCCCGATCTGCGTTTTA
>JALSPH010000226.1 GCA_026986055.1 Campylobacterales bacterium | reverse complement strand
CTCGAGAGGGAGCTGGAGGAGGCCCAAAAAAGGCTCGATGAGGTAGAGAGGCTCATAGAGAGTGTAGAAGAAGAGATAAAAGAGTCCCACAAGGAGAACTCGAAAGAGGGGGAGAGTGAGGATGGCTAAGATAAAGATACGACGTTTCCACTCCAAAAGGGAGCCGCAGGAGGTTGTTCAGGAGTGGGAGGTCGAAGATGGAGCCACTCTTCTTGAGGGGCTTAGTTCCATAAAGTGCGAAAAGGACCCGACTCTCACTTTCCGCTCGGGATGCAGAAGCGGCGTATGCGGAAGCTGTTCCGTAAGGGTCAACTCCAAAGAGGTTCTCGCTTGTGTTTACAAACCGGAAGATGGAGACCTTGTGGAGCCTCGAAGATTTTCTAACGTGGTCAAAGATCTTGTCGTGGACGAAGAGAAGAGCTTGGGTACTCTAAAGAGTGCCAAAGCGTGGCTTGGAGCTTGCAAGGAGGGTGCGGTAGTGGAGCCCGAGGATGAGAAGAGAACCGTGAAGCAGAGCGACTGTATTTTATGCATCTCATGCTACAGCGCCTGCCCCGTTTACGAAACCAACTCGTCGTTTTTGGGACCCTTTGCACTGACGCGCCAGTGGCGATATGTAGCAGACCCTAGGGAAGCGGAAGTTAAAGAGAAGATAGATGCGGTTCAGCAAAACGGCGTATGGGACTGTACTCTCTGCGGTGAGTGTACGCTTGTATGTCCTCAGGGGATCGACCCGAAAGGGGATATATTGATGCTAAGAAGCAAAAGCGCACAGTTTGGTTACAGCGACCCCAATATGGGCTCTTTCGGCAGCTTCGGATTGGACTTTTGATGTTACATCTCAAAAAACTTGAACCGTTTGAAGGGTTGGGCGAAAAGCTTATAGAGGAGATAAACAGAGTAGGTAAAATCAGGGAGTACGATAAGGGCTCCCCCGCTATGGATGCGGACGATACTTTGAAATACTTCTACATAATTTTGGAAGGCAGGATAAAGGTCTACCGCTACAACCCTCAAAACAACAGAGAGCAGACTCTCTATCTGCTCGGCCCTCGCGATATGTTCGACGTGCTTACGGTTCTCGACGGTCAACGCCACGAAGTGATGACGGAAGCTCTCGACGATGCCAAAGTGCTTGAGCTTCCCATAGAGAAGGTAAGGGAGTGGATAGATGAAAACCCCGCTTTCAACCGAGCCTTCTTTCCCTATATGGCGCGCCAGATGAGGCAAGTCGAAGAGCTTGCGAGCGACCTTTCGCTCTACGACACCTCTACCCGTCTTATGAAGCTTCTGCTTAAAAACCTCGACCTCTCAAGCCCGGTGAAGCACCTGGGGCTCTTGCATAACCTTCCGCATGAAGAGATAGCCTCCATGATAGGCACCGTTCGCCATGTCGTAAATCGCCACCTTCAGCAGCTCAAAAAAGAGGGCATCTTGAACATTGAGCGAAAAAAACTTGCCGTAAACAATGTAAAAAAGATGCTCGAGAAGGTTGAGCAGGAGTATTGATTATCTCTTCTGATACTTAAGTAGCGGAACGGCTTGACAGAAATGGACTAAAATTACTTCAGTTGTTCAAATTAGCCAAAAGCTTTTTTGAAAAATTACAACTGAAGGAGATAGTTATGAAGAAGATGATCCTATCCGTTGCGGCTGCTGCGCTCCTTTGCAGTTCGCCTATGTTTGCCGAGACTTCGGCGCAGGTAAGCGCCGGAGCCGTAAAAGAGGCTAAAAGCGCTGCTAAAGAGCGGCAAGTAGAGGTGGTTAAAGAGGCGGTCGAAGCCGTTTTGCTGACCCAAAAAGTGTTGGTAGCGCTCGAGAAAGGCGATAAAAAGAGCGCCAAGAAGAGTCTTGAAAAAGCTATAGGCAAGCTGGAAGTGGTTTTGGCCCACCCCAACGCTCCTGCCCTTTTGCCGATAGACTCTTCCATAGCAGCTACCGAATTTACCGGTGACCTTAAGAGTATAAAGGTGGCTTTGAAGAGCGTGAAAGATCTTCTTGAAGATGGAAAGGTACAGGAGGCAAGACGCCTGCTAGATACTCTCCAGAGTGAGATCGACATCATTACCGTAAGTCTGCCGTTGGTATCTTATCCGCAAGCTTTGAAACTTGCGGCAAAATACCTAAATAGCGGTAAAAGCGGAGAGGCTAAAGAGATTTTGGAAATGGCGCTCTCTACAATGGTGCAGAGCGAGCTTGTCATTCCGATTCCGCTTCTAAAAGCTGAAGCTCTTGTGGGTGCCGCTTCGAAAATCGCCAAGAAAGATAAAGAGCAGGCGCTAAAACATCTTGAAGAGGCGAAAAATCAGCTTGAAATCGCAGAGGCCCTCGGATATACAAGCGAAAGCGACACTACCTATAAAGTTCTGTATGACGCAATCAAGAGCGTAGAGAAAGAGGTCAAGGGTAAAAACAGGGCCGAAAAACTATTTGAAGAGCTTATCGGCAAACTAAAAGAGTTCAAAGAGAAGGCGGTCCATCACATAGAGACCAAAAAGAGTGAGTGATGGAACTCTTTATATTCAGGTTCGACCCCGATACGCTAAAAAAGTTCAGCCGGCACACCATTGTCGCCGGCGTGATAATGTCTCTTGTAGGTTTGACGGGCATAATAGCTCCGCAGATAATGTCGCTGGTAGTCGTAAGTTTTATGGCGTGGCTCTTTCTCTTTGCCGCCCTTGTGCAAGGGTATGCGACATATAAGAGTTACAGAGGCTCCTTCACTGCGTGGCTCAAGCCTGCGATGATGCTTATAGCCTCTTTGCTGCTCCTCTTTTTCCCTCTTGAAGGAGTGGCTGCCGTCGGTATGCTGCTTGCGGCATATCTGCTTGTCGATGCATATGCAAACTTCAGTTTCGGTTGGGAGTATAGGCCGAACAAGGGGTGGTGGATGCCGATGATAAACGGCGTTTTATCCTTGCTTCTTGCGTTCATCCTGCTGCTTGGATGGCCGTTGAGCTCCATCGTTTTGGTCGGGCTTTTTGTCGGAATCAGCCTATTTTTTGACGGTATAGTTCTTGTCGTGCTCGGAATGCAGGCGAAAAAAGCGGTTGGAGATGGTAGTGATAAAGATGAGAAAGGAGAAGAGAGATGAAGGTAGAGGGTGCTTATAAGATAGAGCAGATTTTCAAAAAAGCGGCTTCGTTGAAGCTGCCTAAAAACAAGGTTTTGGAAGTAACGGAAGCGGTAGATAGAAAGCTTTATGATCTATTGAAAACGGCTGAAACAAATGCCGGATACAACGGTAGAGACGTTATTTGGCTAAGCGACGTTCCTTTGACAAACGCAATGAGAGAGAGCATGAGGCTCTTTGGGGAGATTGAAGAGGAGCTTGAGCTTAAACCGATTCTCGATATGCTTGCCGGCAGGCCGCCGCTGAAATACGAGCTTGAGGTGGCCTTGGAGAAGAGGTTGCCGGAGATCGTCGGAACGCTGATTTTCATTTTGGCGAAGATCGTCAAAGAGTTTTCGCCAAAAGATAGAGTGGTCGGCGAAGATGAGCTCAAAAGAGCCTTCAGAATTTTGGACTTGACCATATAAGCCGTTTACCGTCGGTAACTTTCGGCGGTTATAATGTCAATGATAGTCCAAATAAAAAAGGAGGTTTGAGATGAGTATGCCTTTGCTTGGTGAAAAGTTTCCGTCTATAGAGGTGCAGACTACGCATGGTGCTATGAAGTTTCCCGAAGATAAAAGGGGCAAGTGGGTCGTACTCTTTAGCCATCCGGCAGATTTTACACCGGTTTGTACGACCGAATTTGTCTCTTTTCAGAAGCATAAACCCCAGTTCGACGAATTGGGTGCGGAGTTGGTAGGGTTTTCAATAGACCAGGTTTTCAGCCATATAAAGTGGGTCGAGTGGATAAAAGAGAAGCTTGATGTAGAGATAGAGTTTCCTATCATAGCCGGCACGGATACTTTGGCAGAAAAGATCGGTATGCTCCATCCGGCAAAAGGTACAAACACAGTACGAGCCGTATTTATCATAGACCCAGAAGGTGTTGTAAGAACGATCCTCTACTATCCGCAGGAGATAGGGCGAAATATCTCAGAGATCGTTCGTGCCGTAAAAGCACTTCAAAAGAGTGACGAAGATGGGGTTGCAACTCCTGCCAACTGGCCCGAAAATGAACTTATAAAAGATAGAGTAATCATACCGCCCGCTACCGATTGCGATACTGCCAAAGAGAGGGTTGAAAAGTACGAATGCTACGACTGGTGGTTCTGCCACAAACCTCAATAATCTTTTCAGGACCGGATAGTCCGGTCCGCTTTTCCTCTATGAAGTTTCTCGTCTTGGTTTTATCAAACGGCTTTAGGGTATAATATTTTCCAATACCTTTTTAAGGGGGCCGTTATGCATCATGTAGTGATTATCGGGGGAAGTTACGGCGGATTGAAAGCTTTGGGTGTCCTTGCCGGAAAAAAAGGCATAAAAGTCACACTTGTAGATAGGCACCCTTACCACTTTCTTCAGACGGAAGGGTATGACCTTATAGCCGGAAAGGTCCCCTTCGACTCTACTGTCATCGGGCTTAGGTCTCTTTGTGCAGGCTTCGGGGACAACATAGAGTTTCTTCATGCGGTAGCCAAAGATGTGGACTTCAAAGGGAAAAGGGTCATATTCGAAGAGGGCGAGCCCCTCTCTTACGACTACCTGATAATTGCCGCCGGTGCGGTCACCCGCTTTTTCGAAAGTATCGAAGGGCTTAGAAACTACTCTTACGGCGTGAAGAGTCTAAGAGGTGCATTGAAGCTGAAAGAGTTTTTCGAGCAGGAGCTCTACAAACGCCTTGAAAACGCTTCGAGCGCCAAGGAGACCTACTCTATTCTTGTCGGGGGTGCCGGGCTCTCCGGAGTGGAGATAGCTGCGGAGATGCAAGACTACTTCAACCGATACTACCGCTCCAACTCTTTAGCCTGCGGCAAGCTCAAGATTCACCTTGTAAGCGGCAGCGAGACTATACTTAAAGGGCTTCATCCAAAAATAGTCAAAGCCTCCACCAAAAGGCTTTTGGATCTTGGGGTCATTCTGCATACGGGTGCGCACATCACTTCGGTCGACAACAAGATCGCAAAACTTGAAAACGGTGAAGAGATTCCGTTTGACTTTATGGTCTTCACGGGCGGTATAGTCGCCTCCCCGTTCGTCCAATCTTTAAAAGCCGAACACAACAAGCTAGGACAGCTTGTCGTAAACAGTTTTCTTCAGATACCGGGATACGAGGAGGTCTTTGCCGTCGGGGATGCGGCGGACCTTAAAGATAGTTCCGGCAGAAGGCTTCCTCCTACCGCACAGACCGCCGAGCAGAGCGGTGTGGATGCGGCCGAAAATATTCTCGCCCTTGTAGAGAAGCGGCAGATGTTCGTGAGCAATTTGAAATTAAGAGGTTTGGCCATAGCCTTGGGGGGAACCTATGCGATCATAGATGCAGGAAAGTTCAGAATATACGGTTTCTTGGCATATTTGGGGAAAAAGGCTATAGAGAAGTCGTACAAATGGCCTCTGCGGCTGAAAGCGAGAGATGGCTTCAAGAGGATCACCGCCTGCCCTAAAAGGTAGGCGCTCCTCTCTTGTGGCCCGTTATTTGAAGAGTGCTTTCATCATTTTGAAGAAAACTTTGAACAGTCCCTTGTTTCCTATAAGCTCGTCTATCAATTCGTCGTAACTCTTACCGGCCTCTTCGAGGTATCCCCTGAGATACTTTTCGGAAGCCTCCATGCCCCCCACTTTTTCTATCTCCACAAGTTTGGCGTACAGTTTCTCGATCTCTTTTATAGCATCTCTTGGGGCAGCGCGCCTGAATGCGGTGAAGCCTACTATATGGTTGGAAATAGGGTCTTTCTTTGTCTCAAACTCGGTCACGACCCAGTAGTATCGTCCATCCTTTGCCATATTCTTGACGAGAGCGAAGATATTCTGGTCGTTTAGAATTCTCTCCCACATCATTTTGAAAACAATTTTCGGCATATCCGGGTGGCGAATGATGTTGTGCGGCTGTCCTATGAGTTCCGCTTCGCTATATCCGCTGATCTCGACGAAGTAGTCGTTTCCATACTCTATAATGCCCTTTTTGTCGGTTTTGCTGACTATATAGCGTTTTGGGTCGAGAACTATCTCTTCATCTATGGGCTCAGGTCTCTGCATGGCACAACCTCTTTTGAAATATATTAGAAATATTAATTGTATATTATTATTTTTTTAATTAAAAAAGTATTATAATCGCCACAAGAAACGAAAAGGTTACGGAAAAAAGAGATGGATAAAACAGAAGCAGTTAAAAGTATTGAAGAAGCTGTTAAATCACTCGATGCTCAGCTTAAATATATGGGGTATCTGCTTGCCGGCGTCGATTTGAAAAAAGAGGTGCTGGCTACATATATCAGAGAAACTGAATTCGACCGCTGGATAGAGGCTAACAGAGGGTGGATAGTAAAGCTTTTCGGAAAACATACGCTCGACGATATTTTGAAACTTCATCAGCTGAGGGTGGAGGAAAACAGAAAAATTTGCGATATCATACAGGTATGTAACAACTCAAAATCTCTGTTTGGCAAGCTTTTTGGAGGGAAAAAACCGAAAAAGGGCGATTTCGACAGAGCGAAAGCATATTTCGACGATCTTAAAAGAGTCAACGCCAAGCTCGAGAGGAAGATGAACATTCTTCTTGTAAGGGTAAAATCGAGAGCGCCGGAGGAGTTTTCCGGCCTATAAAGAAGGAGGGAAAATGGCAAAAGAGCACAGTTTCGACATTTCGGCAAAAGCCGATATACAGGAGATCAAAAACGCTATTCAGCAAGCACAGAAAGAGGCTGACAACAGGTACGATTTCAAGGGTTTGGAAAAAAAGATAGAGCTGAACGAAAAAGGTAAAACCATAACCGTAACAAGCTCGAGCGACAACAAGCTCGACGCTCTTATAGATATTTTGATAGGAAAGATAATCAAAAGGGGGCTCGACCCAAAAACCTTGAAAGAGACCGGCAGAGAAGATGCCAGCGGCGGAACGAGACGCGCCCATTTTGCTATAGTAGACGCCATAGATAAAGAGGATGCAAAGCGAATAGTAAAAGAGATAAAGGGGCTCAAGCTTAAAGTGCAAGCCTCCATACAGGGGGATGAAATCAGAGTAAGCGGAAAGTCGCTGGATGATCTGCAGGCCGTTATGGCTCACCTGAAATCTCTCGAGCTCGATTTTCCGATAAACTTCGGAAACTATCGCTAAAGAGGCCTCTTTGGTAGAGTTCAAAGATGAGTGGAGCCAAGAGGAGTATCTCAGGGCGAAAAAGGAGCTTAAGCCAAAAGGGGTCGACGTCCTTCTGGTGGATACGATAGCAAGAGAGATAGAGGGTGCCGAGACGCTGCTCTACAATCCTTACGAGCTTGAGAAACTTCCTGCCGAAACAGTGCTTGTCTTCTATTGCGACACAGGAAAAGAGACTAAAGAGCGGCTGCAAGAATTTCGCAAGAGATTTCCCGATAAAATCTGCATATCCTTGCGAGGAGGCAGGGGTTACTGGAGAAAGCTGTTGAGAGTTTGACCTCTCTGCTTTTTCATACTATAAGTTTTAGGGGATTGTCGATATGGGGGAGGCTTGTGAAGAGTTTATCCGTTTGATCGAGGCGGGTGAATATTATGAGGCGCATGAAGTTTTGGAAGAGGTCTGGTTTCCAAAGCGATTCGAGGGGGATGATGAGATCTTTTTGATAAAAGGGTTCATAAACGCTTCCGTGGCTTTCGAGCTGCATAGAAGAGGGCGAATGGAGCCGGCCAAAAAGACGTGGCAGGTCTATCTGAAGTATCGCCCTATGCTAAATAGGTTGAGCGAGAGTGAAAATGTGGCCATCTACAGGCGGGT
>JALSPH010000225.1 GCA_026986055.1 Campylobacterales bacterium | reverse complement strand
CTTTCACATGAGAGGGAGGACTATGATAGAGTTGGTACAGTTCGAATCCCCCTGCAAGTGCACCGATCACAATAACTCCTGCAAGATTTTCAATCACAAATCCTATTGCTGCAAGAATGAGTATCATAACGGGGATAGCATAAAGTATGGATTCTACAAACGTGGTATGTTTGAAATAAAAATAGATACCTATCACGCTGATCGAATACAACAATGCCATCAATATCCAGAAAAGATTGAAGCCTTCTTTAGATGAGGAATATTCAGATGTGAATGTTTGTTGTTGTTTTCTTGGTTCTTTCAAATAGACACGCTTATTTTCAGGCGGTAGTGTACCCCTTTCAAAATAGGCAATCATCTGCAAGCATGCTTTCTTAAAACGCTTAAAGTTCTCAATATTATAGTTGTAAATATGAAGCAATTGGTTTCGTTCATGCCCGATCACTTTGAGTGTGGGATACATCCCATCCATCAAGTCTTCTTGATCCTCATAGAATGCCCGGATCATTTTTTTACATCGGTTATACCGTTTAGCTTCTTCGGATTTCTCATCATATAGATTGTTTTCTATCGCTGCTTTTTCAATATGATCTTTGAGTTTGTAGGTATCACTCTGGCGATCATAATAGTAGTGGCTTTTGTCCACCGACTCGACAAACTCCCTGCATGATGAGAGTTCTTGTTTTACCTCTTCACTCTCTGAAGGGTTGAAGCTTTTGATTAGATCACTAAAGCTCGTCCCCTCTCCTCCGTGTTCTCTCATCAACTTCTCGAGACGATGAAACAAATAGAGCGCTTCTGCCAATAACTTTTGATTCATGCTATCTTCCTAGTTGCCATACATAGATACCTACCAATAGCACTATTGTTCCCCAAAAAAGAGGGCTTTTAAACAGGCACCTCCACTTCACCCTTCTACGATATCGTCGAATTTTAGGTGATATCTCGGAGAGATGCTCATGCATAAACTGCTCCCAAGATTCAAAGGTGTGTTTGCGACTATCTTGTTCCATCGCATAGAGTGTGTCTATTGTTTCCTTATGCTCTGCCATAAACCTATGCCACACATCCGCCTCACACGGTTTTTGGTGCTCAAATATTGATTGCACCTCACCGGCATGCCGCTCTATCTCTTCACGCCACAACAGCATCTTCTCCAACACTTCACTTTGATGAAAAATCTTCTCTTTGTTTTGTATCTCTGGAGTATCATGCACCGCTTTGTTTCTTGCCTCGGCCACTTCGATCAAACGCTTTTCAAAGTCTTTAGGAAACTTATGCGAAATCGAATCATATTTTTCATAAATACCGTTTCCTACGCCACCTAGTCGCTCCAAGTCCGACTCCATTTTGGTCGTGATGCGAACCAGACGTGCTACTTCTATAAATGCTTTACGTTCATTGCCAAGATACATTTGTTACCCTAGAAATAGTACTTGATGTTTTTAAGGTTGATCACGGTCCGATAGCTTCCTTGATCATATTGACACACATCAATATCCCAATAATTCTCAAGCGCCATACCCAACATTACTCCGATTGCTTCAGGCATAGAGTGTATCAGCGTCATCTCAGGATATTCGCCTTTATAGGTATTGATCACATTGTATATCTCTTG
The DNA here is from genome assembly GCA_026986055.1 of Campylobacterales bacterium. Taxonomy (GTDB): domain Bacteria; phylum Campylobacterota; class Campylobacteria; order Campylobacterales; family Hydrogenimonadaceae; genus Hydrogenimonas. The sequence continues at coordinate 6,277 of JALSPH010000225.1, read as the reverse complement.
GACATGTTCTACCCAAAGATCGGATTGAAGGCTCTCATTATCCGTAGGGAGAGTACCGTTTCTTTTTGAAAGAAGCGTGATTATATTCTCATATCCCTCCAAAACGGGATCATTGGTAGAAACTTTATGGCTTGAGATCTGTATGGCAATCAACAGTTTGGAATCATTCGTATCATTCAAAGAGACATCTACGTCAAAATGTTGAAAATGCGTCGTATGCTCCTTGTATTTTCGTGACCGAATATTCGCAACACGATCAACCGTGTTGGAATAGTCGTTGTTTTGATAAACAACGATACCGTCTGTTCGAAACATACCGCCCAACGCTACACCTATGGCCGGTCTTCGTAGATAAAGAAGATGAAACTCCGCTTTATGCTCCAATCGGCTTTGCACATCATTCAACACATATCGAATAATTTGCAAAAAGCTGATTAGTCGTGCGTTATCATACATATCACCATCATATTTGAATGTCAACATACGGCTTGAGATATGAAAATACGCTTCAAGTTTTTTGTCTAGTTTGGTAAATCTTTTATCATATTTTCCAATACTTTTAACAAGACTGTGAAACAGTAGATGAACTGGAGTATTGTCATCGACACTGATTACTATGGGAATGGGAATCGTCTCTTTCATGTACAGGCTACTTGTCTTCCACTCTTTAACAAATCCTAATAGAAGAATAAAGAGTGCAATAACCAGAGTGACAACAAAACCATTTTTACCAAAAAAAGCATCGGCAAAAAGTCCGCCAAAACCTGCAATCGTTGTCGCTACAACACCGTGACTCCCAGAAAATACTCTGGCTAACATCATCCCTCCTCTTGTATTGTCTTAACATACTTTTATCTTAATATGCTAGCCTGTTTACATTCTCAAAGTCTTTCGATAGAATACTTTGATCAAGAAAAAATTATGGTATACAAACAGTTGGTAATTATGGAATTTATTCGTTCTAATTATAGTAAAGTATTTATATATCTATTTTCACTGCATAAATTATCCTTACCTTCCCAAACTGTAGAGTCGAAAAGTAGTTCATTGGGTCTATGATAACTTTGGGTAATATTGGAATAGCTATAAGGTAGGTGTACCCCACACTATAAATACTTGAAGATCTGACTCTAGCATGATTTATATATAATTTTAACAGAATAAAAACAAGAATACATATTGTAATGGGAGAAGGGTTAAAGTCAAAATAAGGTTGGAACTTCACAATACTATCTTACCATATAACAGTCTATAAGTCTACAAGGAGTATTTGTTACTCTTCTTTTTTCACACTCCCTCAAAGCTGTATGTTTTGCTAAATCAATTCCAACTTTTTTTGCCCAACCTGTAGCTCTTTTAGAACTTGCTTTACAGAAATATATATTCCGCATTTGTTTCTTGAATTTTGATTTTTTTGAGGGTCTTCTAGTTTCGATTTCAGGCGAATGTCTATTTGACTTTATATGTTTATATTTTTGTGTTAAGCTATTCCTTCTAATATTTTGTTGCATAGATTTTTTCATATGGCGAGGGCTGTTTCCACCAATTACAATAATCTCTTTTTTATTGAATTTTCCTCCTAGCTTGTGAGTCAGCTCTTCAAAAAAATTTAAAGAATCATAGATTTTATTTTTAATTCTCAATCTCATAATATATCTGGCTTCGAAGTTTTTTATACTATTTTTTGGAAAAGTGTCTATAAGTTCATCGACATTTGGAATTCTTCTGTAAAAATTGTATTCATTGGAGTATTCCATAAAATCACTTATAACAATTAGTCTTAGATTCTTTTTTTCTTCTAATAGTTCATCTCTAATGACACGTAATAGCGGAGTTGTTTTGCTGGTCTCCGGTTTTATCAGAAGTTCCTTCAATGAGGCCAAAGGTTTTTGAAAACTTTCCCTATATCTTTTTAAAATTCTTCTTGGATTTTCATATAAAGGATTAGCTTTATTTCCAGGATTACATAAATCAAAATAGGTTGAAGTTGTTGTAACATTCCCTTCGGGTTCTATCACTTTAATAGTTAATCTCTCATAAAGTTCTAAACTTATGTCGATTTTATTTATGAGATTTAGGATTCTTTTTGAATCACTATCAGACCATTTATCACTTTTATCTATAATAATGACAGTATTTGAGTATTCTTTGTTTAAGGGGCACATGGTATGTTCATCAAATTTTATTTTATTCTTTGTTTTTTTATATGCAATATAACCAAATCCTAGAGTGATCAGTATCACAAGTAATACTAGTAGTTTTCCTCTTTTATCATCTGACATGGAATTAACTTTCAGTAGTGGTCTTTCTAATTTTTTCTTCATACATTAGCGATTCATCTATCTTTTTTGTTTCTTTTGCATGGACTTCATCAACTATATTCTCTATTGTGTGTTCACCCTTTAATTCATCTATTAATAAATTCATATCTCTTATGCATTCTGTTTTTCTAATCTTTATATTTACTAGCTCATTATTGAGCCTCATTTTTACATCTTCAGAAAACTTTATCATATCGTTGAACTCTTCCTTCAATACATCTAACCCGAGATAGTTTATAATGTTGTTTCCGATATCATTTCCGATCAATAACTTCTCTTGTTCTGCTACTTCATTATATCCTTGACGATAGGCTCTAATAAGATGTAATGCATTCTCCTTAGTATTCTCACAATATGCATCGAATGTTCCTTTAAATGAATGAAGGCCATCTACAATTTGATTTGTGTAGTTCATTGTCAAAATAAGATTTTTATTGAGCTTTTCAACATCATCATGAAATGATTCTGAAATTTCACTTACCTTGTCTAGATATTTTTTTATGTCATTTGTTTTATTCTCTTGAATTTTTTCCCATTTACGCCATTCTTTGCCATATCCAGGATATGGATCATCATATCTATATGATTTCCATATTACTAAGATACTTATAGCAGCACCTATAATAATTAAAATTAAAGATTCAAAATCATTTATATTAAAAGGATTCATAAAAGTTTCTTTTAATACTTTAGTGGCTGCAATATCTGGTGACTTTATAAGAAGCTCCCTATAGTGTGCAGTTACCAGGTGAAGAAACCCCAGCAAAGAAAGCGATATAATCAAACCAACAAATGCTAATAATTTTTTAATTTTATGGACATGGTGCATATATCTCAAAAGCACAAATCCAATAAAAAAAGACAAAACAACATTTGCCAGTGCAACTAAAGATGCCTGTAAAACACCTCCCAACAAACCTAAATCACTTCCCTGTGCATAAAAATATGAGTTTGCTATGGCCTCAATAACAAGAACTATTAAAAATGTCCCCCAAAACAACCATTTACTTTTTGGATATGTCGCATCTCTATCGAGCTTATTCAGCACTTTGAATTTCGCCAGGTTTCTATCTGATCTTATATATTTATTTAATATAATGCTCAAATCATTTTTTAAATGATGCTTTTTAGTTTTTAAAATATCTTTATATCTATCTGTGAGTTTTACTATGTTGAAATTTTCACTTTCGGAAAATTCTGTTGAAATTAACGAAAGTTCATCTCTTGCCATTTTTAAAATGGTTCTTGAGATGGCTTCTCTTTTTGATGAAACATCATCTTTAATTTTCTTTAGAAGGTTTTTCTCTTCTCCTGCTAATTCCTTATTGTACTTGTTAAGCGAATCACAATGTTTAAAATTGCTGGCATCGTTTGCACCTTGATTCTTTGCATTATCTGTATCTTTGTTTTTAATCTTCATTTCTTCTATGCTGATCCATCTAATAACATTTTTTTTATGGACTTCATCAACATAACTTTTAAAACTCATTCTTACTCCACTCTAATACGTTTGTATTTTGTACTATAAGATTATTGAATTATTCAGCCGAATAGTGCAATTTTTATAAATTATACATTATCTATATTTAAATTAAACTGTATCTTTTATTCTTTTCCTCTCGAGCCTGTTCTTCCAAGAATAGCCGTCTGAAAGTATCATGTAGCAGGGGAATACCTCCATTTATTTGCTATCCGATTCTTCTCATTACTCCTCGACACAGATATACCAATGCAAACGCTTGTCGCCGGGGAGGGTGCTGTGGTCTTTGGGGATGTAGATGCGGCCGTCGCGGAGCCAGTAGCCCAGGGCGCTTTGGGAGTCGTTGAGTTTGTCGAGGTGGCGCAGGAGATCTTCGGGAGTGGCGGGGAGCTTTTGGTCCAGGTCGCGGCAGATCTTGCGGGCTTCGGCGTAGCGGGCGGTGTTCATATCGAGGAAGCCGCTGCTGACGGTTCGCCATCCCAGGGAGGGGAAGAGCATGAACAAGAGGTAGATGATCAGCATGATCGCAAGGCTGATGAGCGGGGCGTAGAGGTTCCTCCATCGGTGGCGCCAGATGAGATAATCGAGCAATCCTCGTCTCGGAGCTTTCCAAAAGGGTCGATGTTTGCGGCTGTCGTCGTGGGGGAAATAGCCGCTAAGGTCGCGTAGCGACTCTCCCGTGTCGGAAAGGGCAGGGGAGGATGGTGGGCTCTCCTCTTCGATGCGGGGGGCGGCCTGTAGGATGAGGTCGGCGCGATGGAGTAGGTCGAGGTCGGGGGTGAGCCCCCGGGCGCTGGCCATCGCCTCCTCGATCGTGCGCCGCTGTGCCGGAGTCAGGCGGTATTCGCGCAACGCTCTCGCTGCACCGGGACCGCTGAAAAAGATTTGCAACGCTTCGGGACTCTTGGGCATCTCTTCCTCCTTCGTTTGATTATATCACGGCGGAGGTGAGGGCAGAGGGGATGCTATCCGAAGAGTTTGGAGAGGAATCCTCTCTTTTTTCCGCTGAGTTTGTCGATGAGGGTGAAGTAGTAGGAGGGCTCTTTGAGGCCCAGCTCGGGGTATTTGAGCGATTCGTCGGGCAGCACGGCGATGGTGAAGGGGACGGAGCGGATCTTGAAGGCTTCGGCGAGCTTGGGGTTGCGGCTGACGTCGCAGGTGGCGACGAGGACGCCGCGTTCGGCCGCGTAGGCTTCGAGCTTCTCTTCGATGAGCTGCAGCAGGACTTGGCAGGGGCCGCAGGTGGGGGAGTAGAAATCCACGAAGACCGGCTTCTCGTTGCCTTTGATGATCGTGCGGTAGTTTTGGTCGGTCAATTGCATAGGAAGATTGTAGCGAAAAGATTCGCCGGAAAAGCCGCTCTCGGATCGCCTTTGGGGCGCATTTGCTATACTCCCGGGAGTTTGCCGCATTGTCCGGCCGCAAGGAGAGGTCATGTCCGATCGCGATCCCGATCTAAACGAGCTGCTGCAGATCCTGGAGGAGGGCCATCTCTTCCTCACCGGTGCGGCGGGGACGGGCAAAAGCTGGCTGACGGCTCGGGTGATCGAAGCCTACCGCGAGCAGGAGCGGGGGGTGGTGCCGCTGGGTTCGACGGGGGTCAGCGCCGTCAATATCGGGGGCACGACGGTGCACAGCTTTTTTGTCCTGGGCATCTGCAACGATTTCGACGAACTGCGCGAGCACGACCGGCGCAACAAAAAGCGCCTGGCGGATCTCAAGCGCATCCTGGCGGCGACGGAGCTGATCGTCGTCGACGAGATCAGCATGATCGGCACGCAGACGCTGGAGATGATCCGCTACCGGCTCGAGAGCCTGGGCTACGGTGGGCGGCTGATGTTCGTGGGGGATTTTTTTCAGCTGCCGCCGATTGCTTCCAATCGACGCTCCGAAGATCTTTTCGCAGGAGGGCTCTACGCCTTCGAGAGCGACGCATGGGACGCCTTCGCCCCCCGGGTGGTGGAGCTGCGGCAGATGAAGCGCACGCGGGATGCGGCCTTTACGCGGATCCTCGCGCGCATTCGCCGGGGGGAGCTCGACGAGGAGCTGATGCGCTATCTTTTCGATCTGATGAACCACGAGGAGGTTTACGATCGGGAGCCCACCTGGCTCTTTGGGCGCAATCTGGAGGTGGAGCGGATGAACCGGGAGTCGCTGGATCGGCTGGAGGGGGAGGAGTATCTCTTCTTCGCCGAGCTGGAAAAGGAAAAAAGGGTTCACGAAAAGCGTCTGGAGAGTTGGCAAAAGCTGCTGCCGGTGCAAAGCGAGCTGCGGCTCAAGGTCGGCGCGCCGGTGCTCTTCACTGTCAATCGCTGGGGGCGCTACGTCAACGGCGAGCGGGGGATCCTGCGGGCGGTGGAGGAGGAGTTTCTCGTCGTGGAGAAGGAGGAGGGCTTCGTGCGGGTGGAGCCTCATGAATTCGTCCTGGGGGAGCCGACGGTGGATCGGCAGGGGCGGGTGGAGATGGAGCCGCTGG
>JALSPH010000224.1 GCA_026986055.1 Campylobacterales bacterium | reverse complement strand
TCTACTATCTTTTGAAAGTAGATAGCAAAGGGGTCGTATCGTCGGTAACATACCTGGACGAGATGGGAAACAGAGTGACCCTAAGGTTTCAAAACGTAAAAACTAAGCCTTTCGAGGTTTCGAAGCTACAGTGTGAAATACCGGAGGATTACGACATTATCGACGGACGCTATTGACGGCGGTTGTTCAAAAGTTCTCTCAATTTATCCAAGGTACAGGTTTCGATCCTGATATTCTCTATATAGACAAAGTCAATCTCTATACCGTACTTTTTATCCGCAATATCTATCACCATCTTTTTGAACCGCTCTTTTCCTTCGCTTGTCACAAGAGTTTCGGCCCAAAAGCTTCCGAGCGCACTCTGAACGGTATCCATGAGTTTAAGCTCACTCTCTTGCAGATCTCGCCCCTCAAGCGCCAAAGAGATTGTCACGTTTACGGGTGAGCGATCTTTTTTAAGAAGAAGCGACGTCTTAATATCGTCGAATCTTAGTAGTGAGGCAAAAAGTGTAGAGGCAAAAAGGAGTAACAGGAGGCTCTTTTTCATTCTAACTCCATAGGTGCCGGGCTTTCGCCCGGCTAATCTCATTTTCCTCAGCCGACCATATAGTCGAGAGTCTCTTTGTCGACCATGTGGAAGTTGAGATATTTGTAGACATCCTCCTCTTTTCCGGCTATAGCTTTGGGAACGATGTCAAGATACTCCTCTTTTGACGGGATCTTACCAAGCAGCGCACATACTGCCGCAAGCTCGGCACTTCCCAAATAGACCTGCGCCCCTTTTCCGAGGCGGTTGTCGAAGTTTCTCGTAGATGTAGAGAAGACCACGGCATTGTCGTGTACTCTAGCCTGGTTACCCATGCAGAGTGAACATCCGGGAATCTCGGTTCTCGCTCCCGCAGCACCATAGACGGCATAGTAACCCTCTTCGATAAGCTCCTTTTCATCCATCTTGGTCGGTGGTACGACCCATAGGCGTGTAGGAACCTGTCCTTTTCCGCGAAGAACCTCTCCGAGAGCTCTGAAGACTCCAATATTTGTCATACAAGAGCCTACGAAGACTTCATCGATATTTTTAGGTCTTTTGGGATCTGCAAGCACCTCGCTCAGTGTCGCCACATCGTCGGGATCGTTCGGACATGCAACGATAGGCTCAGTTATTTCGTTAAGATCTATCTCTATGACCGCGGCATACTCGGCGTTTTTGTCAGCTTCCATAAGCTGAGGATCTTCGAGCCACTTCTTCATATTGTCGATACGTCTTTGAATGGTGCGCTTATCTTCGTAACCATTCTCTATCATAGCCTCGAGAAGCTTGATGTTGGAGTTGATGTACTCTATGACCGGCTCTTTGTCCAGTTTTACGGTACAAGCGGCCGCACTTCTTTCGGCAGATGCGTCGGAGAGTTCGAAAGCCTGCTCACACTTCAGGAACGGAAGCCCCTCTATCTCGAGAACCCTACCTGCGAAAATGTTTTTCTTACCCTTCTTCTCGACGGTCAAGAGACCCTCTTTGATGGCGTAGTAAGGTATGGCGTTCACCAGGTCGCGCAGCGTGATTCCAGGCTGCAACTCCCCTTTGAAGCGGACAAGAACGGACTCCGGCATATTAAGAGGCATCGTTCCTGTAACCGCAGCGAATGCCACAAGTCCGGAACCTGCAGGGAAGCTAATGCCTATAGGGAATCGTGTATGGCTGTCGCCGCCCGTTCCGACAGTATCCGGAAGTACCATTCTGTTCAGCCAACTGTGGATGATACCGTCGCCGGGTCTAAGGATGACACCCCCTCTGCTTGTCCAAAACGGCGGGAGCGTGTGCTGAAGCTTCACATCGGAAGGCTTCGGATAGGCAGCCGTGTGGCAGAAAGATTGAAGAACCAGATCGGCCCCGAAGCTAAGAGCCGCAAGCTCTTTGATCTCGTCGCGAGTCATAGGCCCTGTAGTATCCTGGCTACCTACGGTAGATACTTCGGGCTCTACGTACATTCCGGGGCGTACACCCTCCATTCCGCAAGCTTTACCTACCATCTTCTGCGCCAACGTGTAACCTACGCCCTCTTTTCCTTCAGGCTGCTCAGGTCTTGCGAAGATATTCTCTTCACCCATACCGAGAACTTCCCGTGCCTTTCTTGTCAGGTTTCGGCCGATGATAAGAGGAATTCGTCCGCCTGCACGGAACTCGTCGGGAAGAGTGTTGGGCTTGAGCTTGAACTCGCTTACAACCTTGCCATCTTTATATATCTTTCCTTCATACGGCTTTATCGTTATGACATCTCCGGTCTCGAGCGCATCTACCGGAGCCTCTATAGGAAGCGCGCCGGAGTCTTCCGCGGTATTGAAAAAGATCGGAGCGATGATACCGCCTATTACTATACCGCCTGTTCTTTTATTGGGGACTCCCGGAATATCTTCGCCAAGGTGCCACTGAACAGAGTTGATACCGGACTTTCGGCTCGAACCGGTACCTACGACGTCGCCCACGTAAGCGACGGGATGGCCTTTCTCTTTAAGTTTCTTGATGGTACCTATCGGGTCCTCCATCTTGGCACCTAACATACTGTTGGCGTGTAGAGGTATGTCGCTTCTGGTGAAGGCTTCGCTCGCAGGAGAGAGATCGTCGGTGTTTGTCTCTCCGGGAACTTTGAAGACGGTGACGGTGATCTCTTCTGGAAGTTCCGGGCGGCTTAGGAACCACTCTGCATTGGCCCAGCTCTCCATAACCTCTTTTGCATACTCGTTACCCTTTTCGGCAAGCTCTTTTACGTCATTGAACGCATCATATACAAGAAGTGTATGTTTGAGCTGGTTGGCCGCCTCTTTCGCTATCTCTTTATCTTCATGCTCCAGAGCGTCGATAAGAGGTTTTACGTTGAAGCCGCCAAGCATCATACCGAGCATCTTTACGGCTCTAAGCGGAGATATAGCGGCAGATTTGGCCTTTCCTTGAACTATATCGTTCAAAAAAGCGGCTTTGACATAAGCAGCATCGTCGACTCCCGGCGGTACTCTGTTTTCAAGAAGATCGAGAAGCTTCTCCTCTTCGACAATCGGAATCTCTTTCAAAAGCTCTATAACCTGAGCGGTCTGTTCTGCTGAAAGCGGCAGCGGAGGGACGCCAAGCGCTTCACGCTCCTTTACATGTTTTTCATAATCGGCCATAAAACCCATTATCTCTCCTTCATCTTAATTTTGATTTAGCATATTGTATCAAAGAGATAATATGTTGCTGCAGAGAGTGTAACCAAGTGTAACACTTTTTTTCAAGTGTGTGTTAAATGGTAACTACGCTATAAAAAGTGATGACTTAAAGAGAGAAGAAGTAATCTTCCTCTCGATTTAAATGGACTTTGGAAGTGCCTCTATTTGAGGTGGCACGTTTTACAAAGCGAGCTGCCGTCGTTGCTCTTTCTTAGGAACCTACCGTTTGCAGGATCATGTACGTCGTGACAAGAGACACACTCGACATTTCCGTCGGGTAACTTCAAACCGGCTGCAATTACACTCGCAACAGGGCTAAACTGGCCTGGAAATCTCCCTTCGGCCGAGGAGTAGCTTACCGAAACAGGATGGTCGTTCGTAAGATCCGGCCCTATTCTCCATACTTTGTCCGGATAAGTTCCTCCACCGAGTCCGAACAGGCCGTGGTGACACGCTTTACAGTTAGGGTCGACGGGATGATTCTGCAAACCTGAGCCCGGATTGTTGATGATATTGTGAGTATCGTATGCATTGACGGCGCTCATGTCACCCTCTGCACTTACGCCGTCGTGACAGCTAAGACAGACCATCGATGGATTGTTTGGCTTGCCTGTAGTACCGTCATAAAGTTTGAAAGTAGTCGTATCGGAAATTTTCCTGTTCCAGAGAGGTCCAAGCTCCTGACTGCTTGCGTGAGGTGTATGGCAAAAGACACATATCTGCGTTGTCGCACCTGAATAGTCGCCATAATAGTTGGTAGTGCTCAAATCGTGTTTCGAGCCTATAATACTCGCAGCCCATCCAAACTGTATAAGAATAATAGAAGAGATTAGATAAAATTTTTTAGGCATAGAACTTGCCTCCATGTTTCAACACTCTTTTACCCCTCATAAACCTTATATTCGCCTATCTCTTGTTGTGTTAAGAATTGTTGTACAAAAATGTAAAACTTATGTAAAATAACTCATCATATCATCTCCTCACAAGAAGAGCCATAACAGTGTCATTTTAAGTGCTATCTATTTTTTATAACTGTTCCATTTTTTGAAACTCGATATCATCGATTGATATATCTATCTCGAAATCTATCTTCCCGCTACTTGCACTCTTCTTGAATCGGAAAAAGCTCCTTTGCGGAACCAGTGAATAGTTGGAGGCAAATAGCGCCGCTTTTGCCGTCTCAGAAGATAGCTTGTAGTCAACCTCGTACCATACATTTGAAAATGGAAGCGTAATATTTCCAAATTTATAGGGCTCGGCTACCGGTTTGACATAGAAATCTATTTTCAAAAATCCTGTAAGACGGCGCTCTTTAGGTTTCTCTATACCATAATGGAAAATGTTCCAAATTCTCAACTCCGATATAAGTTCCCAATGTGCAGAAGCGTAGTCCAAAAGGGACTTCTCCGACAGTAGCGACTTTTCACCGCTTTCGTACGGTTTTGCCCCCATCTTTGTATATGAAGAGGGGTCTATCCATATAAACTCATTTTCTCCACTCTTTACGTAACACCCGACATATTCAGGATATTTATCTCTATCTTTCATACCCAATCTGCCAAAGTAGTTGGAGCCGAAAAAGCCCGGAAAGAGCCGTAGGGAACGATTTGTCGGAAGAGAGTTGAAGTAGTTGTGGTACTCGACGACCTTCTCCCCCTCTTTCACTCTGTAGAAGATGTCGTAGAGCTCTTTTTCTCCAAAATCAACTACAACTCCGTTCTTCACTCCTCTTAAAACAACTCCCCTTTTAACAATACCGAAAGCGACCCTGTAACTCTTCTCTTCTTTGCCCTCTCTTACATAGACTTTATACTCTGCGCTTTTAACATAGTAGGAGACTCCATCTTTTGCAAGCGGCGAGAGAACGGTTTTACCATCTGCTCTCAAAGGCACGGCAAGGTAGAGATATCTGTCGGCGTTGCTTCCGTAAAGGGAAGTCGCCTTTTCCCATACGCTTTCAAACGAAACTGCAGAAGCGTTGAGCGTCAACAAGATAAAAACCGCAATATATTTGATAGCCCCTCTCATACTCTCCTCCCTTTCAAAGCTCATTTAAAGTATTATTGCAAGAATTTGTAAAAAATAGGTAAATTATACTCTTTTGAAGATGCGAGCCAAGCCATCTTCTCCTTCACCAATTTGATATAATTAACTACCGCTTCTCTTTCGGAGATTTAAATGATAAGAATCGTTATATATTTTCTATTTTCAGCTTCGATCCTGCACGCTTACGATATGAAACATCTGCTTCGCCCGGAGTACATTCCTGCACCAAAAAACAACCCTATAACCAAAGAGAAGGTAGAGCTTGGAAAGCTCCTCTTTTTCGACCCGAGACTCTCAAGAGACGACACGATCTCTTGCGCCACATGCCACATCCCCTACTTCTACTGGACCGATGGAAAGTCCAAAGCCATCGGCATAAAAGGGCGCAAAGGTACAAGAAACACGCCTACTATAATAAACGGAGCCTACCAGAGCCTCTTTTTTTGGGACGGTAGAGCCAACTCGCTCGAAGAGCAGGCTCTGGGGCCTGTTGAAGCCAAAGCGGAGATGGATCTGCCGGCCGATGAGATGGTTGAAAAGTTAAAAGGTATAAAAGGGTATGCCAAACTCTTCGAGAATGCTTTTCCCGGCGTCGGATTGACGAAGGAGACGGTTGCGGCTGCCATAGCGACTTTCGAAAGAACGGTGGTATCAAAAGAGTCCCCTTTCGACAGATGGGTAAAAGGGGACCAAGATGCGATAAGCGATGAGGCTAAAGAGGGGTTTGAGATATTTAGAAACGAAGGTAAATGCAAGTCATGTCACTCAGGCTTCAATTTCACCAATGACAGCTTGAACAACATAGCCCTCGGCGATGACGACATAGGTGCATATGTTATCAACAAAAACCCTATCTGGAAAGGGAGCTTCAAGACACCTACACTAAGAAACGTGGCCAAAACCTCACCCTATTTTCACGACGGCTCCGTACATACGCTTGAAGAGGCGGTCTATATATGCGGCAACGGAGGAAGGTACAAAGATCTTAAAGGGCGCTCACCATTCTTCAGAGACAGGGGGCTTGGAATGGAAGAGGTTAGAAAAGTTGTCCGCTTCCTTGAGACACTTACCGAAACGAGACCGATGGTGGAGCCGCCGGAGGAGTTCCCGAAGTAGGCCCGACTAAGGAGTTGAGATACTCTTTCCGTCGAGACTTACCCTGTTTCTCTCTTCCCAATACTTTTTTATCCCCTCTTCACCCTTTTTTTCGGCCCATCTGTTCAGATCTTCCCTCTCACCTTTGTACTCAAAAAGCGGTACGGACATACCGCATGAGGTGTGAACGAGGTCGACTTTAAGATCGAAAATCTGCCTGGCTCCGGGAAGCGGCGGAAAAAGCTCCAACAACTCGTTCCACTCCTCATCTTTTTCACAGACTGCTTTAGCCTCACCGTAGAGGCGTAAAATCTTCGGGTCCCCTTCGAAAGAGGCGAACATGATAGTCATTCTGGGACTCTCCTGCAGATGTGCGGCCGTTTCGTTCGCGCTACCCGTGACGTTGAGCCAGATCACTCTGTTACCGCTTAAGACCCGTAGCGTATCCATCCCTTTCGGAGAGAGATTGACTCTACCTTCAGGTGCAGCCGTAGCCACGAAGAAGATCTTTTGCCTCTCTATGAACTCTCTATGTTTTTGAGATATCGAATCGTACTTCTTCCCCATCGACACAACCTTTTTTCAAAAATTTCAAACAGTTGCAGTTGTGCTATCATATCAAGGATTCTACAGAAAAGGAAGAGTTGCATGAGGATAGCGGCACTGCTCTTATCTTTGACCATAACCTTGATAGCTTCAAATCTCCAAAACGGAATCGAGGCTTACAGAAAAGGCAACTACAAAGAGGCTTTGAAATATTACGAAAAAGCAGCCCGGGAGGGAAGCTTGGCCGCTACGGTAAATATAGCACTTCTTTACAAGTATGGAATAGGCGTCGAAAAAGACCCGAAAAAGGCATTTGGCTACCTAAAAAGGGTTGAGAGTAGCAGCTATGCGAGGGGATTGACAGAACTTGGCATAATGTATGAAGAGGGGATCGGGATCGAAAAAGATCCGAAAAAAGCTTTCGAACTCTACACTAAAGCGGCTCAGAAAGGGTACACCAAAGCTATGCTCTATCTTGCAGGCCTTTATGAAAGAGGTATCGGCGTGAAACAGAACCTCAAGCTCGCTTTCAAATGGTATGAAAAGGGTGCAATGAGAGGCGACAAAGAGGCACAGGCGAACCTCGGAGCGATGTACGACAGGGGATTGGGCGTAGAGCCAAACCCTGCAAAAGCACTCTATTGGTGGGAAAAAGCCGCCTCAAAAGGCTCCGCAACCGCCCAGAGCGGACTGGGATACCTATATCTGCAGGGGCGCGGAGTAAAAAAAGATATGCAAAAAGCACTCTTTTGGTTCATGAAAGCAGCACAAAAAAACCTTCCATGGGCACAACACAACCTCGCCTTCATGTATGAAAACGGCATTGGAACCGAAAGATCCTGCAAAGAGGCGATAAATTGGTACGAAAAGGCTGTAAAGGAGGAGTATACACCCTCCATGGTAAGTCTGGCACTTCTTTATAGAGGCGGAAAGTGCGGCATAACAAATGGTAAAAAAGCGCTCACTCTGCTAACCCGTGCCGCAGAGTTGGAAGATCCGGCTGCTCCGTTTATTTTGGGGCAGAT
>JALSPH010000223.1 GCA_026986055.1 Campylobacterales bacterium | reverse complement strand
ATCGAGCCACTTTACGATCTCTTTCAATACCTCTTTTTTCATAGCGATACATCCGGCAGTGGCTTTGTCGCCGTCTGAGATGTGCAAGAAGATGCAAGAGCCTCTATCGGCTCTATTTTGAGCGTTATACCCTACCGTGACGACGATTTCGTACAAACCGTCATCTCTTCTCATATATTCGAAGCTTTTGAAATCTTTTACGACTCTGCTGCTATCTACAATTTGGTTATAGTAGCGAGAATCTGTGTCATCGACGCAAACAAGCCTCTTGTCCGAAAGAAAAAATGGCATCTTGGTCTCAACCTTACCGTAACCGTAAACTTCTTTCAAAGGGTAGACTCCTGCGGGTGTCTTACCGTCACCCTCTCTCTCTTTTCCGACACCGTTTCTACCGATGTTGACAACTACCTCTTCAAAGATTTTTCGCCATTTTTCACCGACTCTTTCATAACATAAGAGCTTTGCACGAGTCCCGTTTACGTCACTTACGACTATAAGCTGCGAACTCTTTTGTGGAATATCTACGAACTCATCTTTTCCAAATAGAGAAACTGCTAAAATAATTTTCAAAAGGAGAGCAGTTGCAAGAAAGCTACGGTATCTTTTCACTCTTACCTCCGGTTGTCGCCATTATTTTGGCAATTATATCAAGAAACGTCATAGTTTCTCTTCTTATCGGCGTTCTTTGCGGCTACTTCATAATGGAGCAGAGTGTCACCGGAACGATCATAGAGAGTGCGAAAGGTCTGGCCGAACTTCTGCAAAAAGGGTGGGTACTTAAAACTCTCGTTTTTGCGATATTCGTAGGCTCCATCATAGAGCTTATCCAAAAGAGCGGCGGGGTCGACGGATTCGTTCACTTTCTGCAGGAGAGAAAGAGGTTGATAAAGAGCAAAAAAGAGGCGGAGCTTCTCCCCTTCTTCATAGGACTAGCCATATTCATCGAATCCTCCATAACCTCTCTTATAGCTGGAACCGTAAGCCGTCCGCTTACTGACCGCTACGGAACCTCTCGTGAGAAACTGGCCTACATATGCGACTCTACCGCTGCTCCTGTTTGTACCATGTTTCCTCTAAATGCATGGGGTGCTCTTCTTCTTGGCCTCATAGGAGCTCAGATCGAAGCCGGGACCATATCTGGTGAGCCGATAAAGCTGCTTGGAAGCGCCCTGCTCTTCAACTTCTACGCTCTCTTTTCCATTCTTCTGGTTCTATACACGATACTAAAAGGGGTCGACTTTCCATCCTACACCAGAGTCGATCCGCCAAAGATAGAACCGAGCGGTAAAAAAGGAGATATCTACGCCCTCATCGTACCTATAGCATCTTTACTGATTCTCGTCTTTCTCTTTCTCTTCATAACCGGCGGAGGAAATATGCTCAAAGGGAGCGGCTCGACGTCGGTATTCGCCGCAGTTTTAGGGTCTGTGGTCATCTCCTCTTGCTACTATCTTCTTAAAAGGAGTATGCCGGCAAAAGAGATAGTTCCTGCAATATTTCGCGGAGCGTGGACGATGGTTCCCATAGCCGCTATTTTGATCTTCGCCTTCGCAATAGGCGACGTCACGGTAAAGATGGGAACCGGTATATATATGGCTCACTTCGCAAACGCCATTTTGAACCCCGCACTTCTGCCTGCAGGTATCTTTCTTCTCTCGGCAGTCATAGCCTTCTCTACGGGTACCAGTTGGGGAACTTTTTCGATAATGATGCCGATAGCCATAACCATAGCCGCTGCTATGGGAGTCGAGCAGACACTCCTGCTGCCTCTGACTATAGCCGCGGTGATTTCGGGAGGAGTCTTCGGCGACCACGCCTCCCCCATCTCCGACACGACTATCATATCGGCAATGGCCGCCGGATGCGACCTCATAGCCCATGTAAAGACACAGCTTCCCTGGGCAATACTTGCAGCTCTTCTTTCTACACTCTCATTCGCCTTGGCCGGATATATCTTCAGCTAAACATCCACCCTCCAACACTCATCATCCATCATCCATCATCCATTATCCATCATCCATCATCCATTATCCATCACTCATCACTCATATAAACGCCGCACTCATATAACCGACCACCTGCGACTCGTCGCCGCTTGCATCAGCGCTCGTTCTATAGTCGAGTATCATAGGCTCCAAAGATAGATCTTTTGCGGCTATCAGCATCGCCTCCACACCTATTTTTCCGCAAGCTTCACAACCTCTGTGCAGTGCGGCAGGGTCCACTCTACTGACAGCGTCCAGACATATAGCGTCAAGCGCTTTTGCTCTGTTTATATCGTAGTAGTGGCTCAAATCGGTACTTATGACGACTCCGGTCATCTCATCTCTCAAAAGCCACTCTATGACTGAAGCGAGATTTTTGGGCTCCTCATCACCGTAAACCATCTCCACAACACGGCTCTTTGGCAGATATTTTTTTATAAACGGCATCTGCACCTCCGTACTATGTTCCCGGTGTGCTTCAGGGGCGAAACCGAGTCCGAACCTCTTTATGATCTCAGTCGCAAGAGCCCTGTCTATAGGAAGATCTCCCAAAGGAGTCTCGAAAAGATCCTGCTCGCTTACACTGGTACCATTCAAATAGACCCTATGGCTCGGCCCTATAACCACGACCCTCTCTACACCGGAGTTTCCAAGAAGTCTGTGGGCGACATTGGCAGTAAATCCGGAGTAGACATACCCTGCATGGGGCACAATTACCGCTCTCGTTTTTGTATTAAGCAGTTTCGGCTCGCGAATGCTTCTTTCAAGCATCTCATTGAAGCGTGCAAACATAGACTCCAGTTCATTTGGTGATGCGGGGTAGAATTGCCCCGCGACAGCTGCATGACGTACACTCATCTTCTCCTCCTTCTCTGTTATTAGCTCCAAACACCCTCTATCTTCCTGTGACACTTGGGGCACCTTCCATCTTTTAGATTATTTACAGTCACGTTGTAGCCGGTTCTATCTATCAGCAGCTCTCCACAACCGGGACAGTGGGTATCTCCATGCACCGGGACATTGCCCAGATATACGTAGTAAAGACCGGCTTTTTCGCCTATACTCTTTGCCCTCATCAACGTATCGATCCCGGTCCACTCATGATCTTTCATCTTGTAGTCGGGATGAAAAGCGCTCAAATGCCAGGGAACCTGGCGCCCAAGATCGTTGGCTATAAATTCCGCCATCTCTTCCAAATCTTTGTCGCTGTCGTTCTCCCCCTCTATAAGAAGGGTCGTAACCTCAACCCATATCCCCTCTTTCACCATAAGTCTGAGGGTATCCTTAACAGCTTCGAGCCCACCTTTTAGAACCTTTTTATAGTACCCTTCATCCCAACTTTTAAGGTCGATATTGGCCGCATCGAGCCACCCTGCCATATCTTCAATAACTTCCGGGCTTTCAAAGCCGTTGGATACGAAAATATTTTTCAACCCCTTCTCTTTGGCTATTGTACCTATATCTTTCGCATATGGGTAGAAGATGGTCGGTTCGTTGTATGTATAGGCTATCGAAGCGGCCCCATGTTCGATGGCCAGATCGACCATCTTTTGCGGGCTTACATATACCTCTTCGTTGACCTTCGTCTCTTGTGATATTTGCCAGTTTTGACAAAATGGACACTTGAAGTTACACCCTACAGTCCCGAAAGAGAGCGCACTGCTGCCCGGAAGCATATGGTAGATCGGTTTCTTCTCGATCGGATCTACGTTCAAAGCGCTCGGATGGCCGTAAACCAGAGTTTTCAGACTCCCCTCTACATTCTTGTTGACACCGCAGATTCCGACCTGCCCCTCTTTCATCTTGCAGTAGTGGCGACAGAGAAGACAGACGATTCTACTCTTTTCAGGCTCTTCTCTATACTGCTTCATTAGTCCCTCCTTGTAAATCTACTTTATACAAATAGACTCAACTTTTCTTGATTCTAACTATTTTTACTCTATTTGTCAAGTTTTCTTAAGGTATTTGTAAGGAGTTGCTTTTTATGGGGGGAGTAGAATTTAATCGAACTCTAAAATCGCCTGAATCTGCTGCTCTATTTCGAACATCTCTCTCTCGTCAAATTGAGTGAGTTTGCCCTCTATCAACCTTTTTCGATCAATCGCCCTTATCTGATCACAAAGAAGATCGGAGTCATGGAGCAACTTATCCCGTTTGGAGACTCTATATCGCAGAGGGTAGGCAGCGTCGACAAGTTTCGTGCTCAGAGGAACCACTATGATGGTAGTATGACCGACATGGTTCAACATGTCTGACTGGATCACAAGAACAGGCCTTACCTTTCCGGGTTCGGCACCTTTTGAAGGGTTCAGCGATGCCAGATAAACTCCCCCTCTCTCAAACATTCCTCAATCCATCCTCTACCGTCATATCGAACTCTTCAACAATCTCCCTATCGGCTTCTCTAACCTTCAACGAAGCACTTTTCATTCTCTCCTTCATCAACCTTTTCATCATCACCTTCTCATACTCCAAAACTGCCCTTCTTATCAACTCGCTTTTAGTCAAATGGAAATCTTTAGCCAGTTTTCCGACTTTTTCAAAGAAACGGTCATCTGTTTTAAGGGTTATAGTTTTCATTCTCTCTCCTTGGAAATATGTAAAAATATCGGTTATGGGTACCTTCGAAAAAACACCACTATCATTACTTCAGTATTACTATTTTATGTAACAAAGGCAAATTTGTCAACTCTTGACTCTGTCGCACGGAAAAATTATGTGAAATTCCAACGCCCCGCTGCAGTTTTCATAACGGTAAGCAGAAGATATTCAGAAGAAAAAGAGAAAGCGTAGCCGTCAGCTTATCTTCTCCACGCTACCGCTAATCTCTTTACCCCTATAGGGCGAAGATTCATCTTCGCAAACATAAGAAAAATCCGGATCAAAAAGTATCAAATCCGCATCCAAGCCCGCAACTATTGAGCCTTTTTTATCTTTCAAACCGACAGCTTCGGCAGGATTTGCAGCGACCATCTGCACCAAATTCGCAAAATCCACGAAACCATCTTTTACCAAATAGGTAAACAAAAGAGGAAGAAAGTTTTCCAGTCCGTCTATGCCGTATGCAGCTTCGGCGAAAACGGCATCTTTTGCCGTATCGGAAACCGGAGTATGTAAAGATGTCAACATCTTTACGTCACCCTCTGCAATCGCCTCGAGCATCTCTTTTCGCATACCCTCTTCACGAAGCGGAGGCCAGACCTTTCCGGCGGTGTCGTAGTTGTCGCATGAAGTGTCGTTCAAAAGAGCATGGTGTATGGATAGTTGAGGATGCAGATGCCGATTTTTGGAGCATATTCGAAGCGTCTGCGGCGTAGAGGCACCCAGTATAACTACATCTACCCCGTAAAACTCGGCCAGTTCACCGATTCTTGCCACCTGCGAAGACTCTGCGACCGCCACGACGCCGGCCAGCCCCAACCTTCCCGAGACGGAGCCTTCATGCATGACACCATCTCCGTGAAGCGCCGGATCGTCCGCATGGCAAAAGAGCTTCACTCCATGCATCGAAGCGTACTCCATAAGTCGACGTATCATGTTTCCGTCTATATGACTATCAAACTCTATTCCGACGGTTCCTTCGCTAAGCAAAATGGAGCAGTCGCTCAGCCCGCCGCTCTCTTTGACACCTGAAAGAAGAGGCAAAATTTTAGTGTCGCCGCAAAGTTCCGCTTGAGACTTCACGAACTCGAGCGTTATCTCATTATCTATGCGCGGCGTCGAGAGTGACGATATCACAAGTGTTCCAAAACCGTTTCGTCTCCCATTTTCCGAAAGCCTGCAAAGTGTTCCTCCACGAAGTCTCTCATCCAAAACTCTTACGCCTATATCCACCATCGCCGGCAGAACGTACTTCCCTCTGGCATCGACCACTCTCTCGCTCTTTGGCTCTATAGAGTCGGAAATCTCCGCTATCTTGCCATCTTTGACTCTTATATCAGCTATTTTGATTTCTGTAGGCGTTACGACACGACCCCCTTTTACTACCATCACACATCCTTGACTAAATTACAATTTAAATTATAAAACGATTCTCTTGAAATAGAGCAAACATCATCCTTCACTATTCACTATTCACTTTCTCAAGTTCCTTTTTAAGGCGCTCCAAAAATGCGTCGGCACGAGCGGCGCCTACGATAGGTCTGGAGACCTTTTTTCCGCCGTTGAGAACGATGTAAAATGTGGGTGTTCCGTATGGTTTTAGATATGGAGGAATCGGGTCAGACTGCAAGTCCAGCTCGACAGGGACGAAATTTTCGTTAAGAAACTTCGCAACTTTGGGCTTGGTAAAGACCTGACTCTTCATGAAAAAGCAGTAGTTGCAACTCTCCTGGCTTATCATCACCAGAACCGGTTTGCCACTCTCTTTAGACTCGCTCAAAGCGTCAGTATAGTCCAAGGCCCACTCAACCTCCGCAAAAAGCGTCCCCGCAAAAAGCAGCATTGCAAAAAATATTCGTCTCATCTTTTCACTCCCTCAATTATCTTCATGAACTCTTCAGGCGGTTTGTAACCTGAAACCCTTTTGGAGCGTACCTCATCGGAGTTTACGAAAAAGAGTATGGCCGGCGGGCCGAATATACCGAAATGGCGCATTATCTTTTTCTGCTCCTCGCTGTTTTGGGTAACATCCACCTCATAGAGTTTGAAATCCTTCAACATTTCAATAACACGAGGGTCACTGAAGGTATTCTCTTCGAGCTCCTTGCAACTTACACACCAGTCTGCTCTGAAATCGACCATTACAGGACCCTTTTGCGATGCAACTTCTTTGAGCAGTTCATCGAGAGTCTCGACCCTCTTGAACTCAAGTTTTGAAGGAAGCACATTGGCGCCTTCGACAACCTGTCGCTCTTTTAACACCTTCAGTGGGTCAAGAGGGTTCGTCGCACCCGTAAAAGCTCCGAAAATCAAAAAGGCTCCATAGAGCATCATTACAAGTCCCAAACCTTTAAAAAGGGCGTTCCAGCTCCTCTTCTCGCCAAGTGGTTCCAACGCCCCCATATATACGGCACTGACTATAAAAAGAGTTGCCCACATCGCCATGGAGAGAGCATCCGGAACTATGCGTGAAAGCATCCATACGGCGACACCCAGCATCACGACGCCGAAAACCTTCGTAACTGCACTCATCCATCCACCCGGTTTCGGCATGAAGCGCCCGGCTCCGATGCCTATCAGAAGCAGCGGAACACCCATACCGAGACTCATGACAAAGAGTGCCGCACCTCCGAGCAGAGCATCTCCCGTCTGTCCGATATAGATAAGAGCTCCGGCAAGGGGAGGAGCGACGCAAGGCCCTACGATTAGAGCCGAAAGAAAGCCCATCACCGCGACTCCTGCAAGCCCTCCCTTTTTGCCGGCTTCATCACTTGTTCTGCTTATTCTGGTCTGGATGGATGCAGGAAGTTGAAGCTCGTAGAAACCGAACATAGAAAAGGCAAGAGCCACGAAAATAAGCGCAAAAACGGAGATGACCCATGGGTTTTGAAGAGCGGCTTGAATATTGGCTCCGAAGAGTCCGGCCAATACCCCTGCAAAAGTGTATGTAAGTGCCATGGCAAGAACATATACCAAAGAGAGAAGAAAGCCCTTTCTTGCGGTCATCCCTTCACCTTGGGCGACTATTATCGAAGAGAGTATGGGAATCATCGGAAAGACACATGGAGTCAGAGCCAAAAGCAGGCCGAAACCGAAAAATGTCAAAAGCACTATACCGAAACTCTTCGACTTGAGAGTGGAGGCTATGCTCTCCTCTTCCGAAAGAGCTGTCGATTCGCCTGCACTGCTCTTTTTCTCTACACTGCTCTCCTCTTTCACTGAAGCCGTAGATGGTGCTGAGTCAAGTGTGAAGTCGTATTTTTTTGTAACGGGAGGGTAGCATATGCCGCTGTCGGAGCAGCCTTGATAAGTTAAAATAAACGTAAATTTTTTTAG
>JALSPH010000222.1 GCA_026986055.1 Campylobacterales bacterium | reverse complement strand
CAGAAAGCCTATCGCACCTTCGAAAACTTCCGGATCATACACGTCCAGATCGGTAAGTGCTACGTTGAAGTCTCCAAGCAGCACTGCTTTGTCATCTTTTTCAAGGAGAGTTTTCAAATATTTTTCAAGAGCTCTAAAAAACTCCATCTTGTAGTCGTATCTTTCGCTTCCTTCAAGGCCGCCGCGGGGGATGTAGCAATTTAGAATGGTGGTTTCACCTATTTTTGCCTCTATGAGTCTCTTCTCTCTGTCTAAAACCTCGTTTCCAAACTCTTTTTTTATATCTATCATGGGAAGTTTGGAGCAGATAGCGACACCGTTTAGTCTCTTTTGGCCGTTTACGGCACACTCATACCCCAAAGATTTAAAAACTTCAAAAGGAAAGCTCTCCTCTTCGCACTTGATCTCCTGTAAGCAAAGTATATCGACTTGCCGCTTTTCGGTAAGCCACCGCTTTATAAGCTCTACTCTGGAGCGTATGGAGTTTACGTTGAAGGTGCAGATTGAAGTTGCCACCATTTCAATCTTTTAACATATCGTTCATCCGTTTTGTATCGGGATGTTCGTTGGGATCTCGCTTCGGTTTTCTCATCTCCCACACCAGAGTGGCTATCAACCCTGCCGCTATAAGCCCGATAGCCGTTATCTTTATCCAAAACTCCTGTGGCATACACTCTCCTTCTTACAAAATAAGCATCGCATCGCCGTAACTGTAGAAACGGTATCTCTTTTCAATCGCTTCATTATACACTTTTATAGTCTCTTCGAGACCCAAAAAGGAGGCGACGAGCATAATGAGGGTAGATTTCGGAAGGTGGAAGTTGGTAAGGAGGTGTTTTACTCTAAGCGGAGGGTTTTTAGGGTGTAGAAAAAGATCGCACTCTCCAAAAGATTTTTTTGTTCTAACGTAATACTCCACCGTTCTAGTTACTGTAGTGCCTATTGCAAGAATATCTCTGTTTGACTCGATTAACTCTATACTCTCTTTAGGTATCTCGTAATACTCGCTATGCATAGGGTGTTCGGTGATGATCTCCGATTCGACCGGCTTGAAAGTTCCTGCACCTACATGAAGGGTTACCGAAGCTGTTTGGTACTTTCGGCGCATTTGCGAAAAGAGCTCTTCGCTGAAGTGCAAAGATGCGGTCGGAGCCGCCACTGCCCCTTCATGCTCGGCGAAAACAGGCTGGTACATCAGCTCATCCTCTTCTCTATCTTCCCTGTTTATATATGGAGGAAGCGGTACGTGGCCGAGCCTCTCAAGGTGTGGCAAAAGAGCCTCGAAAGAGAGTGTTTTGCCCTTTTTATCGATGAAATTGACCACTCTGCTGCCGTCTGGTTGAAGCTGAACGACTTTGGCGAAGAGAGTATCGTCAAAACTTATTAGAGTTCCCTCCTTTACCTTTCCTCGTATCAAAACATTGAAACGTTCGCTATCAAGCTGCCTGTTTATCAGAAGCTCCACGGCTCCGCCGCTCTCTTTTTTTCCAAAAAGCCTCGCCTTTATGACTTTCGTGTCGTTGTAGAGGATACCGCAGCCGCTTGGAATGAAAGAGAGAATATCTTTGAAAGTTGCATGCGTTACTTTGCCGCTTTCTCTCTCTATCACCATGAGCCTGGCGCTCTCTCTCGGGTTTGCAGGCTCCTTGGCGATAAGCTCGGGCGGCAGAGTGTAGTCGTAGCTTTGAGTCAAGAGCTCTTTTAGATTCATGTTGACTCTATTCAGCCTCTCTCTCCTCATCTTCGGGCGGCTTGTATGGGTTTACCACCTTGGCTATGAGTATGGAGA
>JALSPH010000221.1 GCA_026986055.1 Campylobacterales bacterium | reverse complement strand
TTTAGAAGAGATACTCCATCTGAATCAGTATACACTTTTGGCGGACGAAGAGCCATCCTTCAAGCCTCTTAGGCCATTTAGGTCTCCCCATCACAGCTCCAGCAAACCTTCGATATTCGGCGGAGGCACATCCAGGGCCAAAATAGGTGAGGTAGCCCTCGCAAATGGAGGAATTCTCTTTTTCGATGAGTTTCCGCACTTCTCAAAGAGCGTATTGGAGGCTTTGAGAGAGCCTCTGCAAGATCACAAAGTGCTTATTTCGCGCGTCAACAGCAAGGTGGAGTATAGAACCAGGTTCATGTTCGTAGCGGCACAAAACCCATGCCCTTGCGGAAACCTTTTAAGCAGCGTCAATAGATGCAGATGCAACGAGCTTGAGATAAAGCGCTACAAACAGCGCATTTCCGACCCCCTTTTGGACCGTATAGATATATATGTCACGATGCAGGATAGTGACGCCAAAGACGAACCTTCGGTAGATTCTGCCACTATGCACAAAATGGTGATAGAGGCTTTCAAGCGTCAAAAAGAGCGGGGGCAAAAGAGGTTGAACGGGAAGCTCGATGAGCGTGAAGTGCAGGAGTTCTGTATTTTGGATTCAGAAGCGGAAGATGTCATGCTGAAGGCGACGGCAACTTTCGGAATGAGCCATAGGAGCGTAGGAAATGCCAAAAAAGTGGCCAGGACCATAGCCGACTTGAACGGCAAAGAGGTTATAGGCAAAAAAGAGATGCTCGAAGCTCTGAGTTTCAGAAGGAGGGCGTAGCCTTTTTCCAAAACTCTTTAAAGCGCGTAGCGGCTGCTAAAAGGTCGCAACCGCCCACTTCGTCACGAAGTAACCGGCACCGATGAGCCATGCGAACATAACAAGTGCCAAAAGTATCGGCTTTATGCCTGCCTGTTTGAATTTTGCCGCGTTGGTCTCCATTCCAAGTGCGGTCATAGCCATCGTCAGCATGAACGTATCTACTTCGTTTATATCCGCAACGATCGTATCCGGAATAATATGCAGAGAGTTTATGCCGCTCATCACCACGAACCATACGGCGAACCAGGGAATCACAACCTTTATTTTGCCGCCCTCTTCACCGTTTTTTCTCGCTGCAAGAGATATGATGATGCCAAGGATTATAAGTACAGGCGCTATCATCATGACTCTCGTCATCTTGACTATTACCGCATCATCGGCGGCGACACCTCCTATGGCGCCCCCTGCGGCTACCACCTGGGCGACCTCGTGCACCGTACCCCCTACATATATCCCGTAGGCTGCAGGGTCCATTCCGAGCACGCCGCTTTTGTATAACATAGGGTAGAGAAACATAGCTATAGTCCCAAAAAGGACTACCGTTCCCACGGCTACGGCACTCTTGTGAGGTTCTGCTTTCAAAACGGGCTCGGTAGCAAGCACCGCTGCCGCTCCGCATATGGAGCTGCCTGCAGCGGTAAGGATCGAAGTGTCGCGATCGAGTTTGAATAGTTTCATGCCGAGCCAGCTGCCTATGAGGATGGTGGTGGTAAGCATGACGGTAGAGACTATAAAGCCTGCCGTGCCCACCTCCATGATCTGCTGGAAAGTTATCCTGAAGCCGTAGAATATTATGGCGAGTCTAAGAAGCTGCTTCGCCGAAAATACGATACCGGGCACCCACTCTTTGGGAAGCTGGTTTCTAAGAGTGTTGGCGTAGAACATTCCCAGAACGATACCGATTATAAGCGGACTTATAGCTAGATGTTTTATAATACCGATCTGGGAAATCTGGATGGCTGCGATCGCAAAAAGCGCAACGAAGAGTATGCCGTTTAGCGTATATCGAATGTTCTCTTTGGAGAAGGCCATGGGTCTCCTTTAAATGAATTTGTCGTGTGTCAAAGCCTCCGCTTTGAAGGATATGTCCCGATCTATACTTTCATATAGCCTGATGGGATAAAACCTATTCTTAAATCGGCATTTTAATATAAAAAAAACAATAAGTAAAATAAAATAGATATGATATAATGATAAAAATAACTGAGAATTGAGGGGGCCTCATGAAGATTTCGATTCGCCAGATGGAGATATTCCTGCAAGTGGCCAGAGTAGGGCACCTTACAAAAGTGGCGGAACAGCTTGGACTTAGCCAGTCTGCCGTTTCGATGTCGATAAAAGAGTTGGAAAATATTATCGGCTATAAGCTCTTTGACCGTATAAACAAAAAATTGGCCCTGAATGAAAAAGGGCGCGCTTTCGCCGACGCTATCGCACCGCTTGTTTCAAAGCTAGAAGATATAGAAGAGGAGTTCAAAAACGACGAAAACAGCGGCGAACTTCTCGTGGGTGTCAGTACCACTATCGCGGACTACCTTATCCCCCCGATTATATGCGACTATATGAAATCTTTCCCGAAAGTGCAGATAAAGCTGAAAGTTGGAAATACCAGGGATATAGTAAGGCTTATAGAGTCGGGTAGCGTAGATATAGGTTTCGTGGAGGGAAATGTGGACTCCACCGCCGTCAAGCAGGAGATCGTAGGACTCGATGAGCTTATAGTCGTAACGGGCAATCCCGCTTACGACACTCCGGAAGAGGAGTATTACATAGATACCCTTCTGGATAAGTCGTGGATTTTGAGAGAGGAGGGTTCGGGAACGCGTGAAGTATTCTTGACCCATCTTGGCGATCTGGCGGCGCAGGTCAACCTCTTTTTGGAGCTGAGCCACCCCGAATCTATAAAAAACATGCTCATCCAAAGCAAAAGCTGCTTCAGCTGCCTGCCGAGAGTGAGCGTTATGAAGGAGCTCGAGCGTAAGGAGCTTTTTGAGGTAAAAATCAAGAAGATGAAGTTCGAGCGCCACTTCCTTCTGATCTACCATAAAGATAAGTACAAAACTTCGCTGCTCAACAAGTTTATCTACTTCATAAGAATGCAGTTAGGAAAACTTCTTAATCGCTGACTCGTACTCGGCCGGCCTGTTTATGTTGAAAAAAGGGTCGTCGAAGGGAAACTCGACGAACTCCGAGTGCGAAGCCTTCAAAATATCCGTAAGACGGTAGTTCCCCGCCTCCATAGCCTCTTTTAAAAGTTTGGATATGGAGCGGGAGTAGACTCCGCACATCGGGTGCAAACCTCCCGGGCTCTTCGCCGTTACGGCATCGAAATTTTCTTCAAGAGCTCTTTTTACGATCTTCCCTATCTCTTCCACGCCGACAAAAGGTGTATCGACGCTAAGAACGAAAACGGCATCATCTTTCAACTCTTCGAAAATCCTCAAAAGCCCGGCGACCGGTGTAAATATCTCCTCTTTTGGGTCGTCCAGTATAACGGGAGCCTCAAACGGAAACTTCTCTCTTTTGGCGCTTAGATATGTTGCACTGAAGTGCGGTTTTAGGCGTCTGTACTGAAATTCGGCGAGAGTAGAGAAGCCGCAAAACGGCAATAGGGCTTTGTCTTTGCCCATTCTCGAGCTTTTCCCTCCGGCGAATATGACGCATGGTATAGCAAAGCGTTTCATGGCTAAAGGTTCAAAACCGCGTTCAGGGAGTCTTCGAAAATATCTTCGTCCATTCCGTACTCCTCTACCATGACGTATGCAGCCTCTATGTTTTTGTCCCCTATCTCACCCTTTTTCGAGACGAGAGTTTTTGCTACGTGCAGATATCTAGCCCCCTTTTTTGTCTCCTCGTCGGCTGCATCTTCGGGAGACTCGGCAAATCTTACAAGGTGTACCAAATCGGCGGAGAAGTGCCATTTGTGAAAGAGAGTAGCCGCTACATCGTAACTTCTGCTGCCGCAAATCTCCTTTTCGGCGACTTCTGCTCCTCTCTTTTTGACCAATGCCGAGAAATCCTCTTCGAGACCGTTCTTTTTCAGGTAGTGGCTTATGACCACCTCCCCAATATCGGAGAGAAAGGCCGCAAGCCCGACGCTTCCCAGAAGCGACCTGTCGGTTTTTGAGAGCCATCTGTTCAAAAGAGCGCTTACGAGCTCGACTCTTTTGGAGTATTGGGCCGAAGATATGCCGTAGGGTGAGACATCTACCGGAACTGTCGACGTGGCGGCCAGATGTATAGCGAAGTTGCGGACGGTATCTTTACCGAGCAGCGATACGGCCTGCTGTATAGTAGAGACTTCACGGCTCAATCCGTAGAGAGGCGAGTTGGCCAACTTCAAAATGTTCGCGACCATCATCGGATCGCTCTCTATCGCTTTTGCCATATCGGCTACCGAGCTCTCTTTGTCGCTATAGACTCTCTCTATGGCCGAAATCGACTCGGGAAGCATCGGAATATGTTCTATCTGCTCTATAAGCTCTTTTTTCATCTGTCAACCTTTGTTAATGGAAAAATAGTGTCAGATGTAGTATCGGAATAAAATCGTAACTCTTTAGTGATAAAATAAAGTTTGTTGGTCTCGGTTTTAAAAAATTTCGCTAAAGAGGTTGGAGAGTGGAGCTTGAAGAGGCCCGAAGCAGCCAAAGGGCTCTACTTCAGGTCGCGAGGGTCCACTATCTTGCCTGCAATGGCGGAGGCTGCGGCGACGGCCGAGTTTGCAAGATATATTTCGCTGCTTCTTGCCCCCATTCTGCCTACGAAGTTTCTGTTGGTCGTGGAGATGCAGCGTTCGTTATCTCCCAAAATACCCATATAACCTCCAAGACAGGCTCCGCATGTAGGGTTCGATACGACGGCACCCGCATCTATCAGCGTATCTATATAGCCAGCTTTTTCTGCAGCTTTGAGAATTTTTTGTGTTGCCGGGGTTACGATCATGCGGGTATGGCGCGCAACTCTTTTGCCCTTTACTATCTCTGCTGCGATCTTTATGTCGCTTAGGCGGCCGTTGGTGCAGCTTCCTATGAAGACCTGGTCCACCTTCAGGTCGTCGGCTACGGCTTGGCTTACCGGCTTTCCGTTGCTTGGAAGGTGGGGGTAGGCTACTACCGGCTCCAAAGAGGAGACATCTATCTCTATAACCCGACAGTATTCGGCGTCTTCGTCGGAGTAGAAAAATTTAGGCTCTCTGGCAAGCTCTTTGTCCGCAATGAACTCTTTGGTTATATCGTCGCATGCGATAATACCGCTCTTGGCTCCGGCTTCTATGGCCATGTTGCAGAGGCTGAAGCGGTCATCCATGCTTAGGTGCTCTATCGTGTCGCCGGTAAACTCGAGTGCTTTGTAGAGAGCACCGTCGACGCCTATCATCCGGATGAGCTCCAAAATAAGATCTTTACCGTAGATATGCTCTCCCGGTTTGCCGGAGAAGACCACTTTTATGGTTTCGGGAACCTTGAACCAGTTCTCTCCCGTTATCATCGCAAAGGCGAGGTCGGTCGATCCCATACCGGTGCTGAACGCTCCAAGGGCGCCGTGGGTACATGTGTGGCTGTCGGCGCCTATTATTACGTCTCCGGGAACCACGAGCCCCTTTTCGGGAAGCAGCGCATGCTCGATTCCCATATCTTTCTCGTCGAAAAAGTGCTTCAGGTCGTGTTTGTAGGCAAACTCCCGGCTTATTTTCGCCTGGTTCGCACTCGCTATATCTTTCGCCGGTATGAAGTGGTCCATGACTATACTGAAGCCGTCGGGGTTGGCAAGCTCTTTGGCGCCGCTCTCTTCAAAAGCTCTTATGGAGATAGGGGTCGTTATGTCGTTTCCTATGACCATGTCGATGGGAGATCGGACTATCTCGCCGGCTTTGACCTCTCTTCCGACATGTTCGCTGAAAATCTTTTCGGTTATGGTTTGTCCCATTTGAGATCCTTACGGTATACAAATTGGCGCGATTATATCAAAATAGGGCCAATAATCTGCTAAAATCAGAAGATGAAACATTATGAACTTAAAGCGATAGTAGAGTACCTGAAGAGATTTTCGCGCATTAGATCGCTGCAGCGGATAGCCGACAATGTCATCAAGATAGAGTTCGACGGAAAAAAGGCTATAGGCTTCGACCTCGGCAGAGGCAGAAGCGAGATATTTGACGCCGCTCGCAGCGACACGACCCGCAGCTACCATGCCCCCTTTGATGCTATGCTGAAAAAGAGGTTTTCCGGAGCGAAAATCGTCGATGTGAGTATGCCAAAGGGCGATAAGGTCATAAAGTTGGATGTGGAGCAGAAAGGGGCGTACAAAGCGGTCAAAAGCACCCTTTTGCTCGAATTTACCGGAAGATACACGAATGCGATTATATTGGATGAAGAGGGGGTGGTTCTGGAAGCGCTGCGCCATATCGACAGCGACTCAAGCTACAGGGTCGTAAAGCCTGGAGTGAAACTGAAGCCTCTAATGCCGTATGAGGGGCCCAGAAAAGCGGGCACTTTGGAGGATGTTGAAACTTACCTTCTGGAGATTGGGCGAAAGAGGCACCAAAGAGCTTTGGAGGATCTTAAAAAGCGACATAGAAAAGCCCTTTTGAGAAAGATCGAGCGGCTGCAGGGTGAGTTGGCGAAGCTTCCCGACAAAGAGGCCCTTAGAGAAGATGCCGAGAGGTTTTCCGGTTATGGCGCCATAGTTCTTGCAAATCTGAATAAAATCGCACCCTATGCAAAGAGGCTCGAAGCTTTCGATTTCGAAGGAAATCGGGTCACCATAGATCTGCCTGCTCTTCCAAACCCGAAAAGGGCGGGCGAACACTTCTACGCATTGGCCAAAAGGGCTGCCGCAAAGGCAGAAAATCTCCATATAGAAGAGGAGAATTTAAAGTCGAGAATCGCCTTTTACGAGAGGCTCTTGAAAAACCTCGAAGCTGCAAAGAGCGAGGAGCAGATATCTCTGCTTTTTCCTCCGAAGCAGAAGCAGAGAAAAAGGGAATCGAAGGCCCATTGTGAAGTTTTTCATATAGGCGATTACAGGATTTTGGTCGGGCGAAACGAGAGAGAGAATGTCTGGGTCCTTAAAAATGCGAGGGCGCAGGATATGTGGCTGCATCTAAAAGATCGACCATCCTCCCACTGCATCATACAAAGCGACAGAAGAAGGGAGCTTCCAAAAGAGCTTCTGGCCAAAGCTGCCAAAATCTGCGTGGAGACGAGCGTGACTCAACCTGGAGACTATCTTGTCGATTTTACTCATAGGCGCAATGTAAAGATAACAAGAGGCGCTCATGTAACGTACGTAAATTATGATACGATAAAGGTAAGAAAAGAGTAAAAAGCCCGCTAACCCCGAAGAAGGCCTTCAGAATCGGCCGAAGGAGCTCAAATGGCTATCTCCCCATTGACGAATATAATATTCGTAAACCAGAATATGAACGTCGCTTCCGCAATTCAGAATATGCAGTTCAACAGGTACGATGTGCAAAACGCCGCGGCTCAGGCGATCGTTAACGAGAAGGAGAAGAGTATAGAGGAGACCAGGCCCGCCGAAGAGACGATGGAGATAGACCCTGAAAGAGAGCATACCAGGCAGGAGGCGCAGGAGCGGGAGAAAGAGAGGGAGAGGGCGGCCAAGAGCAAACCGAAAAGCAAAGAGAAGGGTTTTACCATAGACGAGGAGGGCAACCCTCGCGTGGATATTCATGTCTGAAAACTTCTGCTAAGCGTAGTGTTACCTCTGCTTATGATCCACCCAATTCCATACCCACTTTTGTATATTGTACCTTGTGCAGCTGTTCTTGGCGGACTCTTCTTGCAACAAGCAGAAACCTAAAATCCTTTTAACTCAAATCCCGATATACTTTGAGATACGAAAAGAAGCGCGAGCTTGCAAGGATTTTTCATGTCGCTACTTACTATTTTCAAAGAGAACAGGGCCCGTTTTCTCACCGGTGCCGTTTTGATAGCGGTCGTCGTTCTGATAGGCTTGATAGACAACTTTTTTGTGATATGGCTCTTTTTGGGAGTCGTCTATCTCTTCTCTTTCTACGAGGCGATGCGCCTCTTTAAAGTCGATAACAACCAGATGTACGCATATGCGGCGGCTATTTGGCTTTTGGCGCTCATCTACCCGAACCCGGACGACCTCTTTTTCCTCATTGCGGTGATTTTCGCATCCTTG